>JBIKYI010000437.1:0-3371 GCA_044355355.1 Limnothrix sp.
TGGTCAAAACCCTCGAATCTGAAAACCTCCTCGAAAATGCGATCGCCAGAGGTGCACAATTCCGAGCAGGGCTAGAAACCCTCGCCAAGAAATATCCCTACTTCACCGAAGTGCGGGGCTGGGGTCTGATCAATGGTATGGAGATCAAGGAAGAAGTTGAACTCACTTCCCCCGTGGTTGTTAATGCTGCCATGGAAAATGGTTTATTAATGGCTCCTGCTGGTCCCAAGGTATTGCGTTTTGTGCCCCCTCTGGTTGTCTCTGAAGCGGAAATCAACGAGGCGATCGCCATCCTCGACCGCACCCTCGCTGGACTCAACATCTAGAACCCACAACCATTCGACTCCTAAATAAAACCCAAAATCCTCTGTCAATTCGCGACGGAGGATTTTTTCTATGCTGCGATAAAAGGCTGATCACTGATTCCTCATAACTCATTACTCACAACTTAGTGCAGCTATCCACCTCAAACACCGGTCCAATCATGGCGATCGACATCACATCCTCACGCACGATCCCCGTCAACATGACCCTCGTGCCCTTATGCTTCACATCCGCAGGTAAGTTTTTTAGTTCATAAACCGTGCCATCATCCGCCGACAAAGCCCATGTCCCAATACCCACATCCTGTTTATCAATCGTACCGATGATCTCTAACATGCGATCGCCTCAACCTTAATGAATAAACCAAATAAAAATGAAGTCCTTAACCCGGTAAACCATCCGCCTGACGCTGACCCTCACGGATAAACGATTCGACTAACTCCACATCCTCCATACTGCCCAAAATCGCAGGCGTGCGTTGGTGTAGATAGGTCGGCACAAAATCTAATAATTCTTCCGTACCCGTACTTGCCTTACCCCCCGCCTGTTCAATCATCCAAGCCAATGGTGCAGTTTCATAGAGCAAACGTAATTTCCCTTCCGGCTTTTGTTTTGTCCCAGGATAAAGAAAAACGCCGCCCTGCATCAAAATACGGTGTAAATCGCCAACCAATGCGCCACTATAACGGGCTGTATAACCATCATGGCGGTGCATAAAGCGGATATATTCACGGATCGAATCATCCCATTGCCAAAAATTTCCTTCATTGACACTGTAAATACTGCCCTGCTTCGGCATCGTGATATTTTCTTCAGATAGGATAAATTCGCCGAGACTAGGATCCAAGATAAAAGAATGAACCCCAGTCCCAATGGAGTAGACCAGCATCGTCGAAGGGCCATAGAGGATATAGCCTGCCGCAATTTGCTTACGTCCATTTTGTAGAAGATCTTGGGCTTCACCATCGAGATCCTCTCCTTCCTGTTGGCGAATCGAAAAGATAGATCCCACATTGAGGTTGATATCCACATTGGAGGAACCGTCAATGGGGTCATACAAGAGGGTATAACGGCCAATTGGGCAGTTTTCGGGGATGTAGTAAGGTTTCTCCATCTCCTCGGAGGCAAGGCGGCAAACCAAGCCACTCTGTTTAAACACGGAGATAAAGACATCATTGGCATAGAGATCCATGCGTTTGACGGATTCCCCTTGGACATTCTCTTCCCCGGTGAAGCCTAGTACCCCTTCCATCAATCCGGCACGGCTAAGGCGACGGGCAATCAATTTTCCCGCAAGGGCGATACGATTCATGATTGCGCTGATATCTTGGGCTGCTGCGTCAAAACTCTGGAGTTGTTGCAGGACGTGACGGGATAGGGTGGTGCAATCGCGGTCGAGGCTGGGGCTGTCTGCAAAGTTGGTGGATTGTTCTGTCATGAAGCTTCCGTTGGGTTCTCTCTGTCCCAATGTTAGCGAGGGAATTGTTAACCTACTTGGTCGGACAGCATTAATTAACAGACTGAACGGATTAATTCACAGTGTTAGGGAGTTTTGTCTGGGGTTGTATTTGGGTGCAATCGGGCGATCGCCACAGCCTCACCAAAATCACCAAAGAAAAAATCAAACCTGAACTAATGACCACCCATAATTTGCTTCAGGCTATGCAAACCCTTCTTCACTCCCCTGGAGACAGTGATCACACTAATCCCTAAAACATCTGCTGCTTCCTTTTGGGTCAGATCATGTAAAAAGACAAATTCCAGAATTTGGCGCGTCCGATCCTCTAATTGTGCCAAACCCTGCTGGAGACGAATCTGGTCATCAAAAGCCAGTTGAAAACTCTTATGGTGCGGATCCGGAACTAAATCCCCCAGACAAGTGGACTCATCCCCATCGGCATCAATCGATAGATCCAGACTAATGGGATCGCGGTTTTGATAGGCCAGTTGCACATCCTGCCACTCAGCGACGGAGATATCTAAATGTTGGGCAATTTCTGTGGCTGTTGGCTGACGATGTGCCTCCGACCGAAAACGACGAATAAATTTAGCAGACTCCCGGCGGAGTTCTAAAACACGACGGGGAACACGCACAGTGCTGCTCTTATCCCGGAGATAATGCTGAATTTCACCACGGATGTAGGGGCTAGCAAATGAACTAAATGCATTCCCTTTGTTGACGACGAATCGCTCGATCGCCCTTAATAAACCAAGACTACCGACCTGCAATAAATCATCAAAACTTTCATCACATTGCTTTGTCCAATGGTGTGCTTCTTTGCGGACTAGACCAATGTTTAAATTAACTATTTTATTGCGAATTTCAATATCACCAGTGTCTTGATATTGCTGTAATAGCTGAAGGGTTTGGTGTTTAATTGTTTCACCCATTACGATCGTCATAACGCTTCCTGTTGCTTAGGATTTAAGGCTGTAGATGCTACCTTACAAGCAGTTCAAGGATATTCCAGGATGATGGAGATTGCGAAAAACTTTATGCACACCTTAGATTTGATAGCAAAGGGAAATAATTATTTACATTCAAAAACAATTAAGCCGCTATTGCTTAGAACTCTGGCATCATCTTGGCATACTTTTCTGATTATTTCTAGTATTTTTTTACGCAAAGTTTAGGTGTCAATCATATTCCGTATAAATGCTGATACCTTCCCCGTAGCTCCTGTATTTATCCATTTTGAACTCCTTTTCAGGACGTAAGAGTTTTTGCTTGAAGTCTTTTTTATTACACTTTTTGTACCTACGTACAGGTGATTACCACAATAAAACTTTATGATTACGGCAGTGTTTAATCCATGGGTGATCGACGTAAAGTTGGAGGTTGCTGGGCAGGCTGGATGTTCTACTTTTGTTGGGGGCAGTGATGAGTTGGGTCAGGGCTTCGATGTGGTTAAAGGTGGGCATTGTGGGGAGTAATTGTTGGAGGTATTGTTTGCTCACGCGGCGTTGGAGGGCGGGATGTAGCTTCTGTAATGCTGGGCGATGGAGGTGTTGTTGGTCGTTGAGGGTGGTTTGTAGATGTTGTGTGG
>JBIKYI010000438.1:0-3370 GCA_044355355.1 Limnothrix sp.
GGCGCGATCGCCGGGCATCAATAAAGCTTTTCACGTAAAATCCCAGAGCAATCCCAGTCGTCAGCAGCATCCCCAGAATACGGGCGATCGCCATGGTATTCCCCGCTCCCATCACCCGCAATAACGGTGGCACAAGGGCAGCCAGGGTCATTAACGCGAGAAAAACAACGATATGGGCGATCGCCTTATTGTAGGTTTTCACCCCTGGGGCAAGACAGAGAAAAGCAATCCCCAAACCAACCGGAATCAAAGCCATCGGCGAACCACTCCCGCCCACATAGCCCCAAACTCCCAGGACAATTAGCGTTATGCCATTAATTAGGGTGACCAAAAAAGGAGCAGCAGCCATGGAAAAAATACTATTCATATATCATTCAAAGATTTGCTAAATTATAAATTCTTTAAGATTTTTATTCTTTTCAGTTTAAACCCAATTGAAACCTAAATTAACCCCTAAATCAAACCTAATATTTAGACCGTTAATCAGATTAATTTTTAATTGATTTCTAGAATAAATTCAATTAAATTATCCTCATTCATCTAAGTCAAAATATCCGCCCCTACAAGTTTTTGATATCTTGCTTGTAATTCTTTTTGAATGAGGGGATAAGCTTCTAATGTATTACTCTCTACCAGCAATTTTTCTGCCGCTTCCCTTGCCATCAATAAAACATCTTGATCCTCAGTCAGACTTGCCAAGGCAAAATCAGGCAAACCCGATTGTCTTGTCCCCAATACTTCGCCGGGTCCCCGTAGCCGTAAATCCATTTCTGAGATAAAGAAACCATCGGTAGATTGTTCCAATACTTTGAGACGAGTTTGGGAATCGGGATTTTTACTATTAGTCACTAGTAAACAATGGGATTTTTGATCGCCACGACCAACCCGACCACGCAATTGATGGAGTTGAGAAAGCCCAAATCGTTCCGCATTTTCAATGAGCATCACCGTCGCATTTGGCACATCAACCCCCACTTCAATCACCGTTGTTGACACAATAATTTGATCTTCACTATCACGAAATCGACTTAAAACCCGGTCTTTTTCCTCTGATTTCATCCGCCCATGGAGTAGCCCCACATTAAAGCTTTGAAAAACCTGTTCTGATAATCTTTGATGTTCTTCAACGGCGGCTTTAGCTTCGAGTTTTTCGGATTCTTCTACCAATGGAAAAATGATATAAGCCTGTCTCCCTTGGGCAACTTCCTGTTTGATTAAATTGTAGGCTTTTAGGCGATCGCCCCCTTTAATAACTCTGGTATCAATCGGTTGCCGACCGGGGGGCAATTCATCAATTTGACTGACATCAAGATCGCCATGGAGCGTCAGGGCAAGGGTGCGCGGGATGGGCGTTGCGGTCATCGTGAGGACGTGGGGCGCTTCCCCTTTAGCGAGGAGTCTACCTCGTTGCTGCACACCAAAACGGTGCTGTTCATCGATAACAACCAAGCCCAAATTTTGAAATTGTACTGGGTCTTCAATGAGGGCATGGGTTCCGACTAAAACTTTTAATTCGCCTGTATTTAATTGAGCATGAATTTCACGACGTTTCTTTGTTTTACTGGAACCTGTTAACAATTCAACGGGCAAATGAAGCAAATTAAACCAGCCTACCAGCTTGCGATAATGTTGTTCCGCAAGCACCTCAGTGGGAGCCATTAATGCGGCTTGATAACCAGATTGAATCGCCGACAAAATCGCAAATACAGCAACAATTGTTTTCCCTGCCCCCACATCTCCCTGCACTAAACGATTCATCGGTGTGGGTTTCGCTAAGTCCTCTAAAATTTCGCCAATGACACGATTTTGGGCATTGGTTAATTTAAAGGGTAACTGTTTTTCAAAGCGTTCAATAAGCTCACCCTGGGGAATAAAAATAGCACTCTTTTGTTGGGCTTTTTCTTGTTGGCGACGTTGCAGAAAACCGAGTTGCAAATAAAAGAATTCATCGAAGACTAAACGCCTTCTTGCCTGGGCTAAAACTTCGCTATTTTCTGGAAAATGAATATTGGCGATCGCCTCCTGTAGTTTCATTAGTTTATGACTGTCACGAAAAGCTGTGGGGAAAGGATCTTTTAACTGTGATAAGGCTTCGAGGGAGGCAATCACCACCTTCCGAATCAGATCAGCAGGCACGCCATCGGTGAGGGGATAAACTGGTAAAACACGCCCAATTTTTAAGGATTTAATATCCGCCCCATCACTATCTAAAACCTCAATTTCGGGACTATCTAGGGTTAAACCATACTTATTCTTTTTGACCAACCCAGAGGCGGCGATCGCCACTCCAGAAGGATATTGCTTTTTAAATTTTTCCTGCCAACCGCGATTACCATATCTGGTTCCCGCATAAAATCGACTGAGCTTAATTCTGCCACTACTATCGCGCATCCATAGCTCAAAAATCGTCAATTTAGTATTCTTAGGACTGGTGAACAGACTACAGCGAATCACCTCACCCACCAGGGTTACCGTTTCCCCTGCTTCTAAGTCGGCAATCCTAACTTGTTTTGCATAATCAATGTGATCCCTGGGATAATAAAATAGGGCATCTTTAACCGTTTGTAAGCCTAATTTTGTCAGCAATTCACTGCGCTTAGGAACAATCCCCGGTAAATACATTAATTCCTGATCAAGGGTAATTTTTTGCTGATAATTTTCTCGCTTTGGAAGAATATCTTGGCTGATTTCTTTGACCGATTGTGTGCGCGGTGTTTTGATGATTTTCGGTGTATCAATTGGCGTTTCTAATTGAGTTTTTACCTGCTGTAAAAAAGCACGGGTTTCCGCCACGAGCGATCGCCGTTGAGCCAGAGTTGCAGTGGTATAGGCGGCAAATCTCTGGGCAAAAGTTGTCCATTTACGGCGCATATCGAGGTTTAAACCCGCAGGCGGCACATCCCCAAAACTCAGACAGAGAAACTCGCTGAAACGATATTGATGCCCCTGCAAATCCCCAAAACCTCGCTCCGCCTCGACAGACAAAGCCTTTTGTAATCTCAGAAAATTGGGAATATCAGTCATCGGTAAGTGGCGATCGCCTTATTGCTGAGGATCTTGGACAAAATCAATAAACAATACTAGGGTACTAAATATTTGTTATTATGTCTTTAAACTTCCGTAAATCAGGCTCAAAATCAAGCTTAAAGTAACAGGAGATTTTAAAGAAAAAGAATATAGGTTATGGAAAAATACTGAAGGTTTTATTCTGTCAAAAAAAAGTTTTAGATTAGATTAAAATTATTTTCCTGAGCGATTTCTTGTTTTTTGTGACGCCAATTCAAATTTGAAGTGCAACACCTAGGGTCTTTCTGAAGAGGGACTCATAAGGATATTCTGATGTTAAGTAAAACAATAAGAAATCCCTATG
>JBIKYI010000440.1:0-3352 GCA_044355355.1 Limnothrix sp.
AAGTATTCTTGCTGTCATCATCAGAACCTGTTGCACTTCATACTTGAATTGGCGAAAGATTTTCTACAATTATGCTATCAATCCCTGGACAACAATCATCGAGTAAAATAATTTCGATTGCAAGGAAATGATTTTTCTGTAGTAGAGATTGTAGGCAGGTAAGGAAATAGTCTGACTTTTGCGCTAACGTTTCAGATAGAGAAATAATGATCGAAAGATCAAACTTTTGATCGGTAGGACGTTCTTGTAGGATCGATACCATGATTGCCAAAGAAGTTTGCCGAAAACTTATTTTATTGGTGAACGAATGCGGATCAACCCAATGGGTTATCCCCCGGTGAATTTCTTAATAGCTTTCTCCATCACCCATGATTACAGCTTGGGGCGAGGCAATTCATATTGGGTGATAAATCTTCCTCCGAGGTGAAATGGGGCGATCAGGAATCTCATGGTTTTCCATGGGTTTTCTCTGAACAGGTTGAGGCGATCGCCCAATGTGCTGCCAAGTTCTGACAAATTTTTCGACCAAAATACCCAACCGAAACCACAACAGTCGCGACGGCATAAGGAAGAAGTACAATAGAAAATGCTCTGCTTCGGCAGATATCAAAGCTCAGACTCCAATATTCATGTCCACAGAATTGCTCACAGAAATCGAAGAAGCCGTCCGGGTACGCCGGAACTTCGCGATTATTTCCCACCCCGACGCGGGTAAAACCACCCTCACGGAAAAACTCCTGTTGTACGGAGGTGCGATCCATGAGGCGGGGGCAGTCAAGGCACGTCGAGAACAGCGGAAGGTCACCTCTGACTGGATGGAAATGGAGCAACAGCGGGGGATTTCGATCACTTCGACGGTGCTGCAATTTTTTTATAGTGGCTACCAAATTAATTTGCTGGATACCCCTGGTCACCAGGATTTTAGTGAGGATACCTATCGCACCCTGGCGGCGGCGGACAATGCGGTGATGTTGGTGGATGCGGCGAAGGGTCTGGAAACGCAAACCCGCAAGTTATTTGAAGTCTGTAAGTTGCGATCGCTGCCCATTTTTACTTTTATCAATAAACTCGATCGTCCCGGACGGGAACCCCTCGAACTGCTGGACGAGATTGAACAGGAACTTGGTTTGTCTACCTATGCGGTGAATTGGCCCATCGGGATGGGCGATCGCTTCAAGGGCGTTTACGACCGACGTAACCAGGAAGTGCATTTATTCCAACGGACAGCCCACGGCACTAAAGCGGCAACGGAAACCGTTTATAAACTCGATGATCCGATTCTAAAAGACTTGATCGAACCGGAACTCTATGGGCAACTCCAGGAGGAACTGGAAATCCTCGATGAAATCGGCGCAGATTTTGACCTAGAGGCGATCCACGCTGGCAGACAAACCCCCATTTTCTTCGGCAGTGCCATGACCAATTTCGGGGTGCAACTTTTCCTCAGCGCCTTTTTGGAATACGCCCTCAAGCCAGAACCACGAGCTTCCACCGTGGGTGAATTGGAGCCGACCTACCCAGAATTTACAGGGTTTGTGTTTAAACTCCAGGCGAACATGGATCCCAAACACCGCGATCGCGTGGCATTTGTGCGGGTCTGTACAGGCAAATTTGAAAAAGACATGACCGTCAGCCATGCTCGCACAGGCAAAACAGTCCGTTTATCCCGTCCCCAAAAGTTATTTGCCCAGGGGCGTGAATCCCTAGAGGAAGCCTTTGCCGGGGATGTGATCGGTTTGAATAATCCGGGGGTTTTTGCGATCGGCGACACGATTTACTGTGGCAAAAAACTCGAATATGAAGGCATTCCTTGTTTCTCCCCCGAACTTTTTGCCTATCTCAAAAATCCCAACCCCTCGAAATTTAAGCAATTCCAAAAGGGCATTAAAGAGCTACAGGAAGAGGGCGCAGTGCAGATTATGTACTCGACCGATGAATTTAAACGGGAACCGATTTTGGCAGCGGTGGGACAACTACAATTTGAGGTGGTTCAGCATCGTCTCCAGAGTGAATATGGGGTCGAAAGCACCTTGGAACCTATGTCCTATAGTGTTGCCCGCTGGGTGACCAATGGTTGGGAAGCGGTGGAGAAAGCTGGCAAAATCTTTAATACAATGGTGGTCAAAGATCTGTGGGAGCGTCCCGTTTTACTCCTGAGAAATGAATGGAACCTCAATCAAATCCAAGGGGATCATCCCCACCTCAAACTGTCGGCGATCGCCCCCATTGGTTCTAGTGCCAAATAAATCAAGCAACATTTAGTCATTGTTATTCCATAAAAATCTATGGCAATCCAACTCAAAAAAGGCAATAGCATTTCCCTGAAAAAAGAAGCCCCTGGACTCAGCAAAATTATGCTGGGTTTGGGTTGGGATATGACAACTATGTCTGTGACCAAAAACCTGTTTGATATCTTCAAAGCCAATCGCACCATCGATCTTGATTCGTCGGTTTTTTGCTTGGATAGTAATGATAAATTACGCGATACTAGCGATGTCGTTTACTATGCCAACCTCACCCACCGTTCCGGAGCAATTCGTCACCAAGGCGATAATTTAACGGGGGCAGGGGATGGTGATGATGAACAAATTTTGGTGGATTTAGATCAAGTTCCGGCGGAAATTTCCACACTACTCTTCACCGTCAATATTTATATGGCGAAGGAGAGAAGTCAGGATTTTAGCGGCGTTCGTAATGCTTTTGTACGGTTGGTGGATCTAAAGACACAGCAGGAAATTGCCCATTATAAACTTTCTGGGGAAGGCTATGCGGGACAGACGGCGCTGTTGATGGCAGAGCTACGCCGCCAAGATAACGGTTGGATAATGAAGGCGATCGGGGAGGGTCTCGCTCGTAATCTGGATAGTTTAATTCGGGATTATCGTTAACCGTAAACGGCTGAATTCGTGGGGCGATCGCCAAGCAATTTTTTAGCAAAATGCCCTACGGTTCGTCTATTTTTGGACGGAGCATTTTAGCAATTGGAATGGTGATTTGTGAGAAAGTAAGGGGCTGAATTGAAGCATCATCTTCTAGGATGAATTGTTGTTGATAGCCCTGCTCCGTAGGTTCTCGAAATACCTGCAATTGACGATGGTTTAAATCTAGTACCCAATAGTCAGAGATGCCATTCTGTGCATAGAGTAAACTTTTAATTTCTAAGTCAGTTTTTAATGTGCTGTCGGCGACTTCAATAATGAGGTAAATATCCGCTGCGGTGGGATGGTGATCGTCATAATCCGACGGATCAAGTTTGACAATCGCTATGTCTGGCTCTGGTTCTGAAAAATTATTTAAGGTAATTGGTAATTGCGATCGCACGAGGGCATTAGGCAAAGAATAGCCAAAAAAT
>JBIKYI010000500.1:0-3026 GCA_044355355.1 Limnothrix sp.
TTATGTTTTTGTCTAAATTGTCTTCAGGGGTAAAGTGAAGGAGAAAGTGCTGCCTTGACCAAATTTGGAGTTAACAGAGATGTAGCCGCCGTGGCGTTCGACGATTTTTTTGACAATGGTTAGTCCTGCGCCGCTACCGCCGCCGTATTCTTTGGCTGGATGTAGTCGTTTAAAGATGCGGAAAATTGTTTCTATATGTTTGGGGCGAATACCGATGCCGTTGTCGCGGACATAGATTTGCACGCGATCGCCAGGGCTATCGGGGATGGGTTCGCAGCCAATTTCGACGGTTTTTTGTTGGTTTGTGTTGTATTTAAAACCGTTGGAGATGAGATTGCTAAAGATTTCTTCTACGAGTAGGCGATCGCCAAACACGATAGGGAGTTCATCAACGATGTGAATCTGGCAATTTTCCCATTCTGGGTTCATTTTGAGGACGTTGCTAACATTGTCGATGAGTTCATTGAGGTTGACGGGTTCGCGATGTAATTCCTGTCGCCCTAACCGGGAAAATCTGAGGAGGGCATCAATGAGGGATTCCAGGCGTTTGGTCAGGCGTATGAGGGTGTTCAGTTGTTCCTTTCCTTCGTCGGCAAGGATGTCACCGTAATCTTCTACGAGAAAGGTGGCGTAGTTATGGATACCGCGCAAGGGTTCTTTTAAGTCGTGGGAGGCAATGTAGGCAAAGGAGTCTAGTTCGCTATTGCTCCGTTCTAGGGCTTGGTTCATCTCGGCTAATTCGTCGGCATGGCGGAGGATGACATCGACAATCATTTGCCGTAGTTCGATCACGCTACTAATCTCGCAGTCTAACCAGGGTTGCGATCGCCCCTTCAGTTCCTCACGCCATTCCTCAAAGGAACCCCTCGGACTGAGACGCACCACACCATCTGCCTTCATTTCCGTCACCGTCGCCGGATTCCCTGCCCAGACGACCGATTGGCTCACTTCGGGTCGGAACCACAAAATGTAACGCTGTTGGATCTTGGAAATGGCGATCGCCAACAAACCACTCGCAACATCCCTAAAAGCCTCCGCCTCCGGATAAACCATCGATAAACCATTCGTCTGATACAAATCCCGTTCCAAATGAATATCCAGCCAAGCTAACAACCCCTCCACCTGCTCCTGAGTCGGCGTTTGCCCAATCAAAACCACCTCCCCATGCTCACAAATTGCCACCCCATTCGCCCCAGCCAATTCCTGCACCAGCGCCGGATGCTGCGTCAATTCCCCAAAAAAACCAGAGGCTTCCGTCAACTCCTCCGTGAGCTTCTGCAACAGATCCTTGAGAGATAGACGATAATCCAAATTTTCCTTTTCTTCCTTCGTCGCCAATTCCACCGACATCAACTGCCCCAAAAACTCACAGATCGTGCGAATCTCATAGGAAATGAACTTGGACGTTTGATGGTGACAAGCAACCAAGCCCCACAGCCGACCATTCTTAATCAGCGAAATGGACATCGAAGCCCCGACCCCCATATTGCGTAAATACTGCAAATGACAAGGGGAAACCGCCCGCAACATACAATGACTCATATCTAGCTCGAACGCTGCATCGTCCTCTCCTAAAGACAACAGCGGCGATGCCTGGTAATTAACATCCACAATCAGACGCAACCAATTTAAGACAAACAGCTCCCTCGCTTGTTTCGGAATGTCCAAAGCCGGGTAGGTCAAGCCATAAAAAGACTCAAGCTCAGGTTTTTTTGCCTCCGCGATCACGATGCCGTTTTCATCTTCACCAAAACGATAGACCATCACCCGATCTAAACCCGTGAGTTCCCGGATATCATGCACCACGAGGTTGCACATTTCGAAGAGATTGTTGGTAGTCTGGATTTTCGTTAGGGTACTTTTGATGCGACGAGCAAACTGAAAAAAATCTTGGGACAGTCCATCAACTCTAGGCTCCAGCTCTAAAACAACATTGCCATCGGGGGCGCGATGTACGATGCCATTGAAGGTATTGGGATGATTTTTTGCCGCCGCAAAGCGAATATCGAGGGGGTTAATATGTTCAAACTCTCGATCTAAGCAACTGCAAATTGCTTCGATCTGTTCTGGTTCGACGAAATCCGCTAGGGGGTGACTGAGTAGCTTCTCTGGGGCGATGCCAAGAATATCGGCGGCATTTTCGCTAATTCTGGCAATGTTTAAGTCTGGCTCGGTTAAAACGCAGAGGATGCCATGGGGTTGAATTAATTCAGGGCGACGGATCGATTCTTGTTCGTAATTTCTCGCAATGTCGGCGATCGCCTCGGCACTGAGATCACTATAAAACGAGGCTTCTTCCTGCACTAACCATTCTTTCATCTCACTTCTCCTGAAACGTGGGCGGCTTAATGACGGAAAAACCCACTGCCCTTATGTCCGTTATAACCTGGATGGGTCTCTCTAGATAACACCTGTGTCCCTTAATTAACAATGGCTACAGGGGCAATGGCGATCAAAATTTGATTCGAGACTGGCGATCGCCCATACCGCATCAGACTGAATCGTTAAACCCGTTAAACCATCGTATTAATCATTGCCATTTTTAAAGAGTCAAGATCCGCCGCCATCTGCGTCGCCGTCAAAGTCTGGTGATTTGTCCCAAGCTGCGTAATGCCATCACCAAGCACTCGACCGATACCGATCAAGCCCACACCAGAAATTAGCGCCATCATCCCGACCCGATGCAGCAGAGGAAACAGCATTAAATTTGCGCCCGTAACCATTGCGGTCATCCCGATCGCCGTAGTAACAATATTCGTAATTGCGCCACCTTGTTGAAGAGAATTTGTTGTTTGTTGGAGACTAAACAGTTGTTTTTCTAATTCCTGAATTAACAACTTAGCTTCTGGGATAGTTATCTCCAAACCTTGCCATTTAATCGGCAAATTAATCGATAAAACTGTCGATGTTTCTCCCCTATTAAGACGCTGTTGTTCAAGGAATTGATGACTAAATTGCAAGATATTTTGGCGCTGCATCACCCTTGACTAGCCTTTTGTAAGATAAAAATTCAGTTTAAATAAAAG
>JBIKYI010000441.1:0-3346 GCA_044355355.1 Limnothrix sp.
TCATAGGGATTTCTTATTGTTTTGCTTAACATCAGAATATCCTTATAAGTCCCTCTTCAGAAAGACCCTAGGTGTTGCACTTCAAATTTGAATTGGCGGGACGTAAACCGATATTTGCCTGTTCTGCCAAACCTAATTTTGTTAATGATTCGGCTGATAGAAATTCAATGCCAGTTAATGATTGACCATTTTGCAAAACATGATCGATGATCTGGATCCCTTTTAGATCAATGGGTTGAGAAATTTCTACTGTCTTAAATTCACTATCTGTAACTGTTTGAGATGAATTTGTTAGAGCAGAGGTTTCTAGGGTTTCGTCGATAATATTAATTTTTTGTGCAATGCTTTGACCATCTCGATTAGCGATAATTTGTAGACTATGCTGGTCATCGTTTTTTGCTGAGAGTTCTAGTAATGGTTCCCAATTTGTTGTTTCTAGATCTTCTACATTATTAATTTGGTCGCTCACAATTTTTGCGAGGAGATCTGACTCGATGCTCGTTCTCTTTTGGTTTTCCCTAAGTTCTTCTTCTAGGATCTTTAGCTCGATGGCGATCGTCCGTTGGGTATCTCGTAGGCCTTGATTCTGAGCCACACGGATCATCCCTTGGGTCACTGCAACCATTGGGCAACCAATCCCGAAAACTAACAAAATAGACAGCTTAGTTCGAAAACTGAAATTATTCCAATATTGCGATATTGCTTGAGATAATCTCATCACTCTTCCTCTATATAACAGAATAATTAATTAGGGTAACTTTAAAATAATTTAGACTAGAAAAAGATTACTGGTTGCAATTTTTTAGAGCTAATTTGAAGACGGAATTCTACACAATATGTTTTTCGACAAATTCAATCACATCAGATAATCCCTGTTGAGTTTTGAGGTTAGTAAATAGAAAGGGTTTTTCGCCACGCATTTTTTTAGCATCACGATCCATTACGTCTAAATCAGCGCCTACTAATGGGGCTAAGTCAATTTTGTTGATGACTAATAAATCAGATTTAGTAATGCCGGGTCCTCCTTTGCGGGGAATTTTATCGCCTGCTGCCACATCAATGACATAGATGGTTAAATCAACGAGTTCAGGGCTAAAGGTTGCGGCTAAATTGTCACCGCCACTCTCGACAAACATAATTTGCAACGGAGAAAATTTTTCCTCTAGTTCGGCGATCGCTGACAAATTGAGTGACGCATCTTCTCGGATGGCTGTGTGGGGACAACCGCCTGTTTCTACGCCCATAATTCTCTCGGCGGGTAACGCACCCGAACGGGTTAGAAACTGGGCATCCTCCTTGGTGTAAATGTCATTGGTGACAACGGCGATCGCATATTTATCCCGCAAAGCCTTACATAATGCATCTAGTAATGCTGTTTTCCCTGATCCGACTGGTCCCGCAATCCCTACCCGTAATGCACTCATTTTTTCGACAGGCTCCAAAGTTCTCGTAAAACTATCACAAAATCAATGATAGTCATGGCGATCGCCTTTAACCTGCTTTTAACGTGAAACGTTGCCGAATTTCACAAACGTCACAGTGAATCTAGGGTTACCCAGTAGAATGGTGAGCGGATTTTAACGTAAGGGAATTTTGGGTTGTGAGTGTTGCGATGGATAATGTGGTGTTGCGTCAGGTGCGGGTAATGGATCCCGTCGCAAATTCCGATCAAAAACAGGATGTGTGGTTTCAGGCGGGTAAGCTTCAGGCGATCGCCCCTCAACTTTATGATCTCCCTGCGGAAGTGGAGGAAATCGAAGCGGAGGATCTCATTCTTGCACCGGGTTTAGTGGATCTCTACAGCCACAGCAGTGAACCAGGTCACGAATCCCGCGAAACTTTGGCGCAGTTAGCACAGGGGGCGATCGCCGGGGGCTTTACCCAAGTGGGCATTTTACCCGACACCAATCCCGCTCTCGATAATATTGGGCAACTCAAAAGTTTTCAGCAACTCGTCCAAAATTTACCCGACCCCAAACCTAATTTTCTTCCTTGGGCAGCCATCACGAAAAAAGCTCAAGGCGAAACCCTCACCGAACTCAGGGAATTACTCCAGGGCAATATTTGCGGCTTTAGCGATGGGCAACCCGTCAGCAATTGGAATTTGTTGCGTCGTACCCTCGAATATTTGCGTCCCTACAATCAACCGATCGCCCTTTTCCCGAAAAATCTCGCCCTCCAAAACGGTGGTACAGCCCGCTACGGCAAAGCAAGCCTAGCCTATGGACTTGTCGAAGAATTAGTCTCTGTCGAAACCACGGCGATCGCCTCAATTTGCGAACTCATTGCCGAACTCAAAACCCCCGTCCATCTCATGCGCATCTCCACAGCACGGGGCGTAGAACTCATTGCCGAGGCGAAAAAACGCGGTTTACCGATCACCGCTAGCGTCTCCTGGATGCACCTACTCTGGAACACAAAAGCCCTCAGCACTTACGATCCCAACCTGCGACTCGATCCCCCCCTCGGTAATCCCAGTGACCAAGAAGCCCTGATTAATGGCGTAAAAAATGGTGTCATTGAGGCGATCGCCATCGACCACCAACCCTACCTCTACGAAGAAAAAACCGTCAGTTTTGCCGAAGCTCCATCCGGTGTCATTGGCTTAGAAATCGCCCTACCGATCCTCTGGCAAAATTTCGTGGTCTCCCAAGATTGGCAACCCCTCCAACTCTGGCAAGCCCTCAGCACCAACCCACAAAAATGTTTAGGTCGGGAGATAGAGGCGATCGCCCCCGAAAATCCCCAGGCATTAATCCTGTTCGATCCCCATAAAACATGGCGTGTCGATTCAGCAAATCTCTGCTGTCCCCAAACTAATACCCCTTGGTGGAATAAAAATCTGTCAGGCAAAGTAATCAAAACATTTCTTGCCTAAAAAAGTGACGTGGCAGGACTAAAGCGGCGAAAAAAATTCAGAAAAACTTACTTTTGCTCTCATGGCAGATAACCAAGAAGCGTTGATTTTAGCTTAGTGGCGATCGCCTCCCCATTGAGCCAAACCAAAACAATTCTCAGCGATCAATGATGAGGGTATTTGGCATCGAGATCTTCAATTAGATAGGTTTTGTAATGGCGAGATAAATCTGCTTCTGCTTCTCCACAACCAATAAAGTCCGACCATTCTGACATGGTATTTTGAACTATAGTAGAACCTTCTAAAGATGTCGTTTTGTTTTTCAGTAAATAAACCAGATCAAAAATAATTTGTTGGGCATCGGGTGAAAGGGAAGCGATGTCCTGTTGTAATTGGGAAAGAGAGGAGGGGGATGGGTAGACATAACTAAACTCGGTCTGACATCTCATTCATCATATCCCAAGGTTTTAGGTGAAAGTATGAACAGGC
>JBIKYI010000442.1:0-3335 GCA_044355355.1 Limnothrix sp.
AAGAGGTATTTTGTCAGGTATTCCATCGGATTTTGCCATCAGACCATTACTATGACAATTTAACGCGAGACCCAGTAAGAAAAATTGCCAAACTAAATACCGTAGTTTCATTGTCAGTTTCATCGTCATTCACTCGAAGATTAACTAATAAATGCTATAAATACTCAAACTTTATACTCGAACTCTACACCCAAATCAGGATCTAAACATTATCTAGTAAGCCATAATTTACTTGAGAAATGATACTTGCCCAGTCATGCTGAAAAAGTGATAGTTAAAAGTGAGTCTTAAAAAGTGGTGCTTACACAATAATGATTAGAAAAACTATAATTACAAAACGATCACGAATAAAGTGGGCTAATCGCAATATCCAAGAAATACTCCGAATAACAAACTGTGTAATAACCTTATGGTAACTACATTTTTTAGTTTACCCCAATATTTTGTCATCAATCCTAGAGGTTAAGATCTGTTCATATCCTAAGGGAGATTATTTGTTATTTTGGCACATTCTTGAGGTGAATTGGAGTTAAGATTGAGTGAAATTTGAGTGAAAAACTTCTCCATAGCAGACAAATCACCAAACAAACTTGTATGCTTGAGGGTGGCTATCTCTGCAAGAATAAAAAAATATTCAGGCGATCGCCCCTGCTTCATCCTCCTCGATCTACCACCTATGCCTACAAATCTAATTGTTATTGTTGCCGCGATTATCATTGCTTGGTTAGTATTTACTGCCTTCGTGAATGTAATCAAAACCAGTGTCAAAACGGCTGTGAGTATCGCCATTGTTGTGCTGTTAGTTCAGATTGCCTTTGGGGTTCGCTCTGGACAAATTATTGATGTATTACTGGATTTACCCCGCATTATTTGGCAATTTTTTACTCGTTAATAGTCGCAATTAATTCATGAACTCATCATGTCTAGATCCATGTAATTACCTTACGTTTTTTGTAGCTCTCTTTGTTTGAGCATTGCCCGGACTAAACGGATGGCATCATAGCTATATTTATCTTTTAAATGGGTTTTGATTTGCGTCAAGGTGGCTTCTCCTAATGTGGCGATCGCCTGTTTGATTTCCACCTGGGCATCGGGCTTAACCAGTCGATCAATGTCAATGGTTTCACCCCATTCGATTAAATCTGCTAAATGTTTATTAATTGTGCCTGCTGTGAGGTTACGTTGTTTTGCAATCTCTGGAATTGATAGATTTTGTTGAAACAATTGCAAGGTAAAGATGTGGGTTTCAGATACTTTGGGTTTGGGGTCAGGTTGGGACTGACAAAATTCTTGGATTTTCTTTAAAAAGGGTTCACCATAACGCTGCACTTTGGCAATGGTTACTCCAGAAATTTGCGTAAAATCAGCACGGGTTTGGGGGCGTTTTCTTGCCATTTGTCGCAGGGTCGCATCGGAAAAAATCATATAGGGAGCAACCCAATTTATATCGGCTAAATGTTTGCGTAAACGACGTAATTCTTCAAACAACATTTCTGCATCCATGCGCGTCACACTCACGCCCAAAATCTCTTCGGCGGACTTACGACCTTCCACCGCAATGCTGACTTGCCGTTGTTTGCGTAAAATTTCCCAGCTTAAGTTATTCAGTTTTAAAACTCGGTAACCATCCGTTGTTTCTGTCATTAAGCCTTGGTGCAGGAGCGATCGCCCCAGATTTTTCCATTCATCCTTCGTGCGATCGCGCCCAATACCATAGGTGGACAGTTCATGATGTTGATTTTGAATAATTTTTTCCCGCTTTGATCCCTTCAGTACGTCGATAATATATGCCATGCCATAACGTTCCCGGCAACGTGCCACACAGGACAAAAATTTCTGTGCCTCAATTGTCCAATCTTCGACGGGTTTTGGGTTTTTACAATTATCACAATTGTCACAATTTCCAGGAAAATTTTCCCCAAAATAACTGAGTTGAATCGTGCGCCGACATTCAATTCCCTCGGCATAATCGATCATCTTTTGTAATTGTTGATAAGCAATCCGTTTTTCCTGTTCGTCTTCCTTTAATTCAATAAAATATTCTGCTTTTTTAATATCACCAACGCTATAAAACAAGGCACATTCTGCGGGTTCATTGTCCCGTCCTGCCCGTCCAGATTCCTGATAATAACGCTCCAAATTTCCCGGTAAATCGTAATGCAAAACAAAGCGTACATCCGGTTTATTAATGCCCATCCCAAAGGCGATCGTTGCCACCATCACAGACACATCGTCCCGAATAAATTGATCCTGATGGCTTGCCCGGATTTTATCCGATAAACCCGCATGGTAGGGCAATACGCTCACCCCATCGTTCTTCAGGCGATCGCTCAGTTCATCCACCTTTTTACGACTCGAACAATAAATAATGCCCGACTTGCCCCGATGTCTGCGCACATAATTCAACACCTGACCATAATTATTCGCCCCCTTCGGAATCACCTCATAGTGCAGATTTGGGCGATTAAAACTGGTGCAATGAAAACTCGGTTCCCGTAGAGCAAGCTGGGTAATAATATCCTGGCGCACCCGTTCCGTCGCCGTCGCCGTAAACGCATGGCAAGGCACTTGGGGATAATTTTGCCGTAACCGCGCAAGCTGTCGATATTCCGGGCGAAAATCATGCCCCCATTCCGAGACACAGTGGGCTTCATCCACCACAAACCCCGATAAACCGACCGACTGGGTGACATCATTGAGAAATTCCTGGAAACCCTCATTAAATAAACGTTCCGGGGCAACATAGAGTAATTTAATTTTGCCGTTAAAAATCGCCTGAATCCGCGATCGCGCCTGGTCGAGATTGAGGGTACTATTCAAAAAAGTTGCGCCAATACCGTTATCCGTCAGGGCATCCACCTGATCCTGCATCAGGGCAATCAGAGGCGAGATCACCACCGTTAAACCCGGCTGTAACAGAGCAGGCAACTGAAAGCAGATGGACTTCCCTGCACCCGTCGGCATGAGGGCGAGGACATCACGATTTTGCAAGGCAGCTTCGATGACGGTTTTCTGTCCGGGTCGAAATGATTCGTATCCAAAGAAGTGTTTCAGAGCAGCTTCTAGGGATGTAAATTGGGACATTAGGCAGACAAAAAGAACAGCGTTCCAATTGTAATACTTTTATTGGTTTTGGGATATCATGGGTAAAATTTGTCACCAATTAGAGGCTATTTTAAAATGTTTTAAAATTATTTTTTGAAGTTATATTTTGAAGCTATGTTTTAAAGCTATGATTGAAAATCATGTTATGAAATTCAATTTTAAAAATCAAAAATAAAACGCCAATTCAAATTTGAAGTGCAACACCTAGGGTCTTTCTGAAGAGGGACTCA
>JBIKYI010000028.1:0-11806 GCA_044355355.1 Limnothrix sp.
ATTGAATCGCCTTCTCCAGGATCATATCGACCACACCGAGATTAAATTCAAAATATTCCGTCAACACTTCCCCCACAAAGGAATCCACAATACCCCGCACTTCCGAGTTACCAAGCTTCGTTTTTGTTTGTCCCTCAAATTCCGGGTCAGGCACTTTAACAGAAATAACAGCAGTGAGACCTTCGCGAATATTTTCCCCTGCCAAATTCGAATCCGCATCCTTTAACTTATTCCGCTTCCGGGCAACCGTATTCATCGTCCGGGTTAATACTGCTTTCAAACCTTCCAGGTGCGTACCGCCATCAATGGTACGGATATTATTCGCAAAACCGAGCAAATTATCGCTGTAGGCATCCAGACACCATTGCAAGGCAACCTCTAGCTGTACCCCATTCTTCTCGCCGCTGACATAGATAATTTCTTCATGGAGCGGCGTTTTCTCACGATTCATGTAGGCGACATATTCGCGGATGCCCCCCTCATAGAAGTAAGTGTTGTTCTGGGGTTTTTCTGCCCGGAAATCCGTGAAGATAATTTTGACACCCGCATTCAAATAGGCAAGTTCCCGCAAACGTCCAGCGAGGGTGTTGTAATCAAAAACAGTGGTTTCGGTGAAAATTTGTGCGTCGGGGAGGAAATGTACGGAGGTTCCGGTTTTATGTCCTGGGGCAGGCGCTTCAGTGAGTTCACCCTGGGGAATACCCCGTTCGTAGCGTTGTTTGTAGGTGGTTTCCTTACGCCAGACGGTGACTTCTACCCATTCGGACAGGGCATTCACGACGGAAATACCGACACCATGCAAACCACCTGATACTTTGTAGCCACCATCGCCGAATTTACCGCCAGCGTGGAGGACGGTCATCACGGTTTCGAGGGCAGATTTACCTGTGGTGGGGTGAATATCGGTGGGGATACCGCGACCGTTATCGGTGACGCGCACGGAACCATCGGCAAGAATTTCAACGGTGATGTCGGTACAGTAGCCAGCGAGGGCTTCGTCAACGGAGTTATCGACAACTTCATAGACCAGGTGATGCAGACCACGGGGACCGGTTGTACCAATATACATACCCGGTCTTTTACGGACTGGTTCTAATCCTTCAAGAACTTGGATCTGCTGGGCATCGTAATTGCTGGTCATTTACAAACTCCGGAATTTAGGCTTGAGACTCGCCTATTTTCTTTTTTTGATCAAATAAAGCAAAATTATAGCACAAATAGCTCTATGGAACTCATAAAGCAATTAGAGTGAAAATTTGTTGGGGGGTATAGCTATGGATTTAAGCTTGATCTAAGTGCCATAGGAATTGTGGGGGGATATGATATGGCAAAGAGAGTACAGTCATTCTACCGCACTGAGCTGGATCTCTGGCGAAAATAGTGGCAAATAAAGATTGTTTTGGAGAATGGATTAGGGGTGGGGCGATCGCCTAACCATCATCATCTAAATATCATGTTTGGTGACTTCGATATTACTGAAGTTGCGTTTTTTGTTGGTTTCGATGAGTTCTTGTTTGAGGCGACAGAATTCCTGCATGTAGTAGTGGTAATCGGGATGGCTGGGATCCATGGTTTCGTATTTGCTGCGGCAATATTCATAGTGGCGTTTGTGGTTGACATATTGCATGGTGGCGATCGCCGCTTTGATTTGTAGGGGAACGCGCTGGATGTCAATTTCTGTTTTTTCGTTGAGGTAGAGCAGAGTCCCTAAAATGTGCATTTTTTCGGGATAGTTGGTGAGAATATCGAGGATTCTGCCGAGGAGTTGGTTATGGGCAAGGTTTTGTTTGATTTCTTTGGGGATTTCAATGATTTGCTGCCACAACCAACGGTTATGGGAGATGCTAAACATTAATTCCTGTTCGGCGAGTTGGTTCTCGATTTGCCGACGGAAAGCGGGATGATGCAGGTAGAGGCGCATTAAATGTTCTTCTGCCTGGACGAGTTGCATGGATGCGGTAGCAACAGGGACTTGTTCCAGAGGACTGTTTTCAATAACATCTGATAATTCTCCTAAATTTTCAGCGTCATATCCCCATTTGAGTCTAGTCAGTTTTTTAACTTGATAGAAAAAATTTTCTTGAAGCTTTTGACGGTGGATTCTATCTTCTCCAGCCAGTATTGTTGTGGCTGTTCCGATACACTGACTACGAAGTGAGGGATGCTCAATGTTAGCAAGTAGGCGAATCATTTCTTGACTTGCTTCCTGAAATTCAGATGTGTCAGCTAAATCTTTTTCCTCCGCTATTTTGATCAATCGCCAATCTATCCACAAAGGTGCATTACTTAATGCTTTGTTGTACTGACTAATACCATCCGGCATTGATAAAAATTCGTCGGCATCTTTGCCATCGGGGAGATTTAAAACCCTTGCCTGGACTTGCCCGGAGTAGATCAAGGGTTCAATTTCGGTTAAGGCTCGCTGGGTGGCTTTGATCCCGGCTTTGTCGGCATCGAAGTTTAAAATGACTTGTTTGGAGTCGGTGTAACGCAAGAGTTGGCGTACTTGTCCTTGGGTGAAGGCGGTTCCCAAGGAAGCTACGGCATTATCGAATCCGGCAACATGGAGGGCGATCGCATCAAAATACCCCTCAACCACGATCGCCTGATCCTGTTTAGCGATGGCAGTTTTGGCTTTATCGAGGGCGAAGAGGGTCTGGCTTTTATCGAAGAGGAGCGTTTCGGGGGAATTGAGATATTTGGGTTCTTCGTTGGTGAGGGTGCGACTCCCAAAACCGATGGCGCGTCCCTGGCTGTCATGGATCGGGATCATCAGGCGATCGCGGAACTGGTCATAATAGCCACTGCCGGACTGACGGGGTTTGATTAAGCCTGCCTGCTCCACCAGGGCGATCGGGTAGCGTTTTTGCTCGACGAGATAACGGTAAAGGGTTTCCCAACCGCCGGGGGCATAGCCAATGCCAAATGTTTGGATTGTTGCCTCGGATAATTGGCGTTCTTCCCGCACATATTGCAGTGCGATTTCCCCCTGGGGTTGCATCAGGGCATATTGGTAAAAACTGGCGGCGATCGCCACGATCTCATAAAGCTGTTCCTTGAGAGAAAGTTGCCGTTGAATTTCTTCCCGCTGTTCCGGTTCCAGGGTTTTGAGGGGAATCTGATACCGTTGCGTCAGATTCAGCACCACCTCAGCAAAGGAGCTTTTATTAATCTCCATCAAAAACTTGATCGCATTGCCTCCCGCCCCACAGCCAAAACAGTGATAAAACTGCTTCGACGGACTCACCGTAAAACTCGGCGTTTTCTCGTCATGGAACGGACAAAGCCCCAGGAGATCCTTACCCCGTTTTTTCAGCACCACATAATCGGCGACGATCTCGGTGATATCGACCCGCTGGCGTACATCTTCAATGGTGTCGGGATGGATGGCAGGATTCGCCATAGGTTACAGACTTGTCAGGATTTACTGGGGACTCTGAATGCTTGTCCCCCTCAATTTAACCGATCAATTCATGAATCTAACCAGTGGCGATCGCAAATCTACGGTATGGGCGAAAGATTTACCTTGGAAAGTATTGGTCTAAAAATGGCTGTTACTGATTTGTACCGAGGCACAAGTTTAGAGTTGGCTATTTAAAAATATGAATAATATGAATAACTTTTTGCGGCGATCGCACCATATACCGGAGTCGTAAAGGATGTGGTTGAAGTGTTAAAATACTCGTACAAATTTTCTGGTGTCTCATGCAGTGGAAACCGATAGAAGACTTATCATGCGACTGGCAAGATTTAGCAAGTGCTGAGTTGCCACCTCTAGTAACTGTTTGGGACGAGCAAGCAGATCGTTTGCGTCAATCGGGTGAGTTTCAAACTTTCAACGAGAAGCTACGTAGGGAAATAGCAATTGAAACTGGAATAATTGAACGTTTGTACACGATAGATCGAGGCATCACTCGTTTGTTGATCGAACAGGGTATTGATGAAGCGTTAATTCCTCATGGATCTACAGATCGTCCGATTAAACAGGTCGTGTCTCTCATTAAAGATCAAGAGGCTGCAATTCAAGGACTATTTGATTTTGTTGGTAGGCAAAGAACTCTATCAACTTCCTATATAAAGCAGTTGCATCAACTTTTTACGCAGAGTCAAGATACTACAGACGCTCTAGATCCAATTACGGGAAAAATATTTCGTGTTTCTTTAATAAAAGGTGACTGGAAACGGCAACCCAACAATCCTCTGCGACCAGATGGTTCTGTTCATGAGTATTGTCCTCCTGAGCAGGTTGCATCCGAGATGGATCAACTAATTGCGTTGCATCATCAACATTGTGAGCAAAAGGTTCCTCCTGAGATTGAATCTGCTTGGTTACATCATCGATTTACACAAATTCATCCATTTCAAGACGGGAATGGTCGTGTTGCTCGTTGTTTAGCTAGTTTAGTCTTCATTCAAGCTAGTTGGTTTCCTTTAGTTCTTACTCGTGATGATCGAGCAGTCTACATTGCAGCTTTAGAAGAGGCAGACCGAGGTAATCTATCTCACTTAATTAATCTCTTTGCTAAGAGTCAAAAACAAGCTTTTCTAAGAAGCCTTGGTTTATCAGAGCAAGTTTTATCAGAAGCAAGACGAACTCAAGTCATCATTTCCTCTATCGCTGATAAATTACAAAAAAATCAGTCAGCGTCTATGCAAGAGCGATGTAGAAAGGTTGAAAGCTTTGCCTCGATCTTATTTGATATAGCTTCTAATCGCCTACAAAATATTGCTGATGAAATTAAATTATCTATCCAGAATTTCGTAGATGATGCAAAGGTTTTTACGATTTCTGCATCTGTTGGTGATTCTCGTTCATATTATCATCGCCATCAAGTTGTGGAAACAGCTAAACAATTAGGATATTTTGCCAATACTCGAAATTACCACACTTGGACTCAATTAGTTATTAATGTAGAAACATCAACAACCCTTCTTCTTTCATTTCATGCTTTTGGGCATGAATACCGAGGATTACTTGTATGTACCGCATGTGCTTACCATAGAGATAGAGATGATTCTTCTGATGAAGGTGAACGCAATATTAATAGTATTATCAGTGATATTCAGTCTTTAACAGATTCTCCATTCCAATTCTCTTATGCAGATGAAGAAGAGAACTTAATAGAACGTTTCAAGCAATGGTTAGAAGATATTATTTTGACTGGTTTGGAGTACTGGAACAAGAGTATTTAAGTGCGATCGCCGATCTTCTAGTTTGGCTCTGATTGTTTGAGGCGATCGCCCCATACATAAATCACGACTGACAGTAATAGCGATCGCTACTTGTCCCCCAAGTCTTGATCGCCCATTGCCCAAACTAAACCGCGAATAAGTTTAAGAAAAAACTAACTCCGGTTCGTTAATAAGGCGTAGTAATTTTACTGTTTCGATTGTTTCCATTGCAAAGGTATTGCCTTGTTTATCGGTAAAGTCGATTAGAAAGGCTTTACAGTCAAATGACATTAAGACTGTTCCCATTTGTCCTCGGCGGAGCATAATTCGCTGATGGGTGACTTTATGAGTGGCGATCGCATCTTCAGTTAGGGCAACAAGATCGTATTCTTGAATTTCGTTCATAGCGATTTTAATCAATAGGATAAGTGTTAGTTAGGCGTGGAAAGTCTTCCGTAATTTTAATAATCCAACAACTTAAAACTAGGGATTTACCAACATCAGTACAAAGTAAAAATGCAAGATCATAGTGAGTACCAAATTGATCGATTTTAAAGAGTTCGGCTTCACCTTCGATAGCAGCTTCTTGTAGGGCTTTTTCTAGAACCTCTTTGTTGGTAATAGTAATCCCAAGACGCTTTTCAAACAGGAATGCTTTATGTTTACCCTTCTGGTGTTCATAGTTCAGACTATATCTTTCGAGTTTGTCTCCTAGCTCGGCTCTATCGCCATTTGGCAATTTCATAGGCTTGAAGATGTATATCTACCTGATCTTAATACTTATCAAACTATTTGGACAGATCGCCCCTCGTCATCCATCAAACCTGATCATCTATTTCCCAGAAGTGTTGAATGTTAATAAATAATAAAATAAAAACCTTTAATTATGTACAGTTGAGGACTGAATTTCAATAATAAGTGAGATCTCCACTCTTCCTGTCAAGTTTTAGGCGTTAGCAGCCCAGAGCAAAGAAACTTCATATTGATTAAATATTGAATCCGCACTCACAAGCGTCATATCTTCTACCTGAGCTTGCGCAATCAGCATTCTGCCAAAAGGATCACGATGATGTAACGGTAGCGATCGCCAATTTTGTAGGGTGTATTAATACAATGTAACGCGCCTTTTTTCTTGCTAACTCGTTCGTTACACTTCGCTAACACACCCTACTGGATCTGACCAACAATCAGGGCTAGGGCTTAAGCATAGAGCCGTAAGTCCAAGTCGAAACAACATTGCCCTTCGTATCTAACAAACGACCCTGATCTCCTTTGTCATTCCAGATAGCAGTTGCACTCCCAAAAGAAAAGCCGCCCGTTTCAGGATGAGTCTCATTGGTATAGACCCGGAGATGTTGACCTGCCGCAATCTGTGTCCCAGCCGGGAAATTAAAGACTTGGGTCTTCGTGTTTGCTGCCGAGGTGATTTGCCATCCAGATAGATCAACAGAACTAGAACCTTTGTTCGTGATTTCAATGTATTCATCGGCTTGGGAACGTTTCACTTGACCGTGATGGAGTAACTCTGTAATTTCCACACTGCCAGTTGCTTCTGCCACGGGTTTCGGTTCTTCTGGTACAGGCTGAGACTCTGGAGCAGGTGGCTTCGGTGCTTCTGGCACGGAAATAATCTCAACCATCCACTCATTACCGACACCAGTGTGCCAACTTGTCACCCCCTGCGGCGAGTCGGGACGGTGCAGACAATCACCCTTCCAAGACTTGAGGTGGATTTTTCCACCATCGATTGTCTCGACTGTCCATTCATTACCGACACCAGTGTGCCAACTTGTCACTCCCTGCGGTGAATCTGGACGGTGTAGATAGTCACCCTTCCAAGACTTGAGGTGGATTTTTCCACCATCGATTGTCTCGACTGTCCATTCATTACCGACACCAGTGTGCCAACTTGTCACCCCCTGAGGCGAGTCGGGGCGGTGTAGATAATCACCCTTCCAAGATTTAAGACGGATTTTACTGCCGTTGATCAAGTCTGTCATTGTAATAAATTCTCCCTGAATATACTTAAATACAAACCAATCACATCATGTGACCAGTTCGTTATAACATTAGCCAGAAACTATCAAAATATAACGGTAATTATTTGATAGTTTTTTTAAAAAAAATTGTTTTCTTTCAAGGGCATTACAAACAATAGTAAAAAACCATTTAGTTTTGTTGATATCTTCGATAATTGTATGGGTGACATCTTGGCGATCGCCGATCTTGTGGGGTGCGTTAATACAATGTAAAGAGCCTTTTTTGTTGCTAGTTCGTGCATTATTCGTCACTGACAAATGCTACGGAGCAGCCCAGAGCAAAGAGACTTCATATTGATTAAATTTTGAATCCGCACTCACAAGCGTCATATCTTCTACCTGAGCTTGCGCAATCAATATTCTGTCAAAGGGATCACGGTGGTGTAACGGTAACGTAGCCAACCGTAAGGCATGGGAAGCATTAATTTCTAACGATCTAGCTCCTAGTTGAGCCATGCGAGCTGAGACATAATTATCTATGGGTTCCGGCAATGGCAGCTTACCGATTGAAACCTTAATGCCCATCTCCCAAACACTGGCAACAGAAAACCACACTTCATTACTTTCGTCGGCAATGTGTTTAATCACATGCTCACTTAACTTTTCTGGTTGAGCAAACCACCATAACCAGCATTGCGTATCCAGTAAAAGCCTCACCCTGCACCGCCTTCAAATGCCGCCAAAATATCCTCTGGCAGAGGTGCATTAAAATCGTCCGGCACAATAAATTTTCCCCGATCTTGCCCCAAGCTAGAGCGTCGATCCGAGGATGTCCGAAATGGCACAAGCTTGGCAACGGGAATACCTCGGTTGGAAATAATAATCTCCTCGCCGAGTTCCACACGGGACAATAATCGAGAGAGGTTGGTCTTAGCCTGATGGATATTTACGGTGTCCATGTTCTTAAACTAAACTAAGTCTGTGAACTAAGTTTAGTGTGGCTGCCATGATTCTGTAAGAACAAGTTCAGGCGATCGCCACTCTTTTCGAATACAGGCAATGCAATATGACGCGCCGTTACCAAATGGTTGTCAAATCCAACTCAAAATCGGGGAGAATATCTTCCCCATTCAGACGTTCTGGAGCGTTTAAAACTTCAACAGTTTGCCCTTGGCGATAAATTTCCACCTGTTTGATTTTGCGATTAATCAACCAACCCAATCTTGTGCCATTGTCCAAATATTCTTGCATTTTTCCTTGGGTGCGCTTCCGTTGATCCGTTGGTGAGAGCAATTCCACCACAAAATCGGGACAAATTTGCGGAAAAACTTGACGTTGTTCCAGCGGTATCGATTCCCAACGATCTAAAGATAGCCACGAGGCATCTGGCGATCGATTAGCACCATTCGGTAATTTGAAACCTGTAGAGGAGTCAAATGTGATCCCAAGCTTGGTGCGACGATTCCATGCGCATAGCTGGTAGTTTAAATCACTATTCCGATTACCTGTTTCTGCACCTGTTGGCGGCATAATCACCAGATCTCCTGCGGCGTTGCGTTCAAAGCGGAAATCTCGGTTTTTCTGGCAGAGACTAAAAAATTGTTCATCGGTGAGATCGCCAAGATCAAGGCTCAGTTCAATGGGCAGGGTTACGTCCATAGCGCGATCGCCCCCATAGATTAGGATGACTAGCTTTTATTATAGAGGCTCCATTTTGGGAACAATAAGGGATTTAGAATGGATGCAATAACGTTATCTCTCCCAGATAAGGCGATCGCCAGCCATGATACATATTCTCTATACCGACATCTTTCTCGACCATGATACGGGCAGACCCCACCCGGAGAGTGCGCGTCGTCTCACTTCCATTACCCAAGCCCTGAAGGAAGTGCTTTGGGCAGACCAACTGCAATGGCATGAACCTTCGGCGATCGCCCAACGGAATCCCATGGCTTGGATTGCGCAAATCCATGACGACTATTACCTGAAGAAATTACAAGAATTAGCCGAATCCGGCGGTGGTTACTGGGATCCCGATACCCCCGTTTCTCCCAAAAGTTTGGACGCGGCATTGTTGGCAGTGAATGCCTGTTTAGATGGCGTGGATCTGGTGTTGCAGACCGGAGAAGTTGCCTTTGCCCTAGTGCGTCCTCCCGGTCACCATGCCGTGCGCAGTAGTGCCATGGGTTTTTGTTTGCTCGGTAATGTGGCGATCGCCGCCCATTATGCCCTGAGTTTAGAAAACATCAACCGAGTGGCAATCCTCGATTGGGATGTCCACCACGGCAACGGCACAGAATTATTGATCGAAGCTAACCCCAATATTTTCTACTGTTCTCTGCACCAAACCCCCGCCTACCCCGGCACAGGTCAAGCGCGATTTACAGGCAAACATAACAATGTACTCAATATACCCATGGCGATCGGCAGTGACGGAACAGCCTACAACCAGCAATTTAATGAAAAAATCATCCCCCGCTTGCAAGCATTCCAGCCCGATTTATTAATTATCAGCGCTGGCTACGATGCCCATTACCAAGATCCCCTCGCAGGCATCAACCTCGAAACCACAGACTACACAACCTTCAGCACCCATTGCCAAACCCTCCACTGCCCGATCCTCTTCGCCCTCGAAGGCGGCTACCACCTCAAAGCCCTCGCTGCCTCCGTCATTGCCACCCTCGAACCCTTTACCTGATCCATCATCCCCTGATAATTGATGCCAAAGATCAAATCACTGTTGTTTCCATTTCCTTAACTGGGTCAATCCCCCCAAAAAAGCTTGATAGCCTAAAAGTAGCTTGTTAGAGGATAAAGGTCATGGGTTACTTTTTAGGGCAATTCGGGCAAACTAAACAGGGCAACATTGCTTTACTGTTAGCGATTTGTTTGGCGGGTGGACAAATCTTAGCGGGTTGTTCCCAGGCGAATAAGGCGAGTCAATCCGGGCGATCGCCGATGGATGCGAGCAATCAAGCAGGGGTCGTGGCAGAATCAGAGGCTTTAGCTCCCTCGACACCTGTTGCCATGGAAGCGAAGGAAATGCCGCCGCCATCCGAACCCAGTGCAGGCAAGGATCTCAGTCAAGAGGATTACAACCTGATTACAGATAATCCTTTTTACCTCGCCCAAACCGATCCCCTCTCGACCTTTGCGATTGATGTGGATTCCGCTGCCTATAGCAATGTGCGGCGCTATTTAAATGATGGGATGTTGCCGCCCCCGGATGCTGTGCGCATCGAGGAATTAGTTAACTATTTCAACTACGATTATCCCGAACCCAAGGACAATAAACCCTTTGCCATTAATACTGAAGTGGCGATCGCCCCCTGGCAACCAAAGCATCAATTAGTGCGCATTGGGCTACAGGGGAAAAAGATTGCCAATGAATCTTTACCACCGAGTAATTTAGTCTTTTTGTTTGATGTATCCGGCTCCATGAATGAGCCGAATAAATTGCCACGGCTCAAGTCCGCATTTCGTTTGTTAGTCAATGAATTGCGCCCAGAAGATCGCATTTCCATTGTGGTCTATGCCGGAGCCGCAGGGTTAGTTTTACCACCCACTTCCGGGTCAGAAAAGGAAACGATTTTAAATGCCCTTGATAGTTTAGAAGCAGGTGGTTCTACGGCTGGGGGTGAAGGCATTGAACTCGCCTATCAGCAAGCAGCAGAAAGCTTTATTCAGGATGGCAATAACCGAGTTATTTTGGCAACGGATGGTGATTTTAATGTCGGCATGTCCAGCGATGCAGAACTAATTCGTTTAATCGAAAAGAAACGGGAACAGGATATTTTCTTGACGGTTTTAGGCTTTGGATCTGGCAATTTGAAAGATGCAAAGATGGAGCAATTGGCAAATAATGGCAATGGCAATTATGCCTATATTGACAGTATTCTCGAAGCGAAAAAAGTGTTCGTTACGGAAATGGGTGGAACCTTGGTGACCCTTGCAAAAGATGTGAAAATTCAAGTGGAATTCAATCCCAATCAGGTGCAAGCCTATCGCTTAATTGGTTATGAAAATCGTCTTTTGGCAGCCCAGGATTTTAATGATGATACCAAGGATGCGGGGGAATTAGGGGCAGGACATCAGGTGACAGCCCTCTATGAAATTGTGCCTGTGGGCGTGGATTCACCGATTGATTTACCGGAAATTGATGGCTTAAAATATCAGGAAACTACGCCTTCCAATACTGATTTTAGTAATGAATTGATGCAGTTGAAATTGCGCTATAAGCAACCCACTGGCGATGAATCTGCACTGATTACCCAGGCGATCGCCAACCAGACAAAACCATGGCGAGAAACCTCTGATAATTTCAAATTTGCGGCGGCAGTGGCGGAGTTTGGGATGTTGTTACGGGATTCGAAATATCGTGGCGAGAGTAGTTTCGACCAAGTGATTGAACTCGCTCAAGGTTCCAAAGGCGCTGACCTAGAGGGCGATCGCAGTGAATTTATTCAGTTAACAAAAACCGCTCAGGCACTCAAATTCTAGGGGGAAGCTCTCTCACTTTGCTGAAAAATCAGGAGTCTTTCGCTGCTTATCAATTTATCTAACTACTAGGACAAAAAAGAGAGAAAGGGGCTAAACATCGGAGTGCAGAGATGAAATGGTCGGCAGTAAAGTGGAGATTGGAGAAGGTGCGGCGG
>JBIKYI010000444.1:0-3331 GCA_044355355.1 Limnothrix sp.
AATAAGGTGGTAGATTTAATTAATAATCGACCAAGAAAATCGCTTGACTATCGCACTCCGAGTGAAGTATTCTTGCTGTCATCATCAGAACCTGTTGCACTTCAAATTTGAATTGGCGAGTTCATATTGCTTACCGGACTTTGACGGTTTGGCGATCGCCTAGATTTCCATTAAGGTTTAATCAAGCCTCTACATAAAGTAGTAACTCAATTACTTTAATTGATAACTAACAATCTAAAGTATGGTCAATTTCCCAAGCACTAATATGTGCCGAATAATCATGCCATTGCTGTTGTTTTAACTTAATATAAGACTTCACAAATTCATCCCCTAAAGATGCAGATAAAATCGTATTTTCTTGCAAACATCGGAGCGCATCTAATAAATTCGTCGGTAGACGTTTCACCGTATCTAAAGGCAAGGGATCAGTGTAAGCATTATTGTCATAACGTTGCCCCGGATCGCGCTTCTGCGTAATGCCATCCAAACCACTCGCAATCAACGCCGCAGGTAAGAGATAGGGATTTGCCGAGCCATCCGCCAGACGAAACTCAAATCGACCTGCCTCCGGAATGCGAATCATATGGGTGCGATTGTTGCCTGTATAGCTGATGGTATTGGGCGACCATGTGGCTCCAGAACTGGTGACGGGGGCATTAATGCGCTTGTAGGAATTCACCGTCGGATTCGTCAGGGCGCAAAGGGCTTCCGCAGAATGCAAGACACCCCCAATAAATTGATAGGCGAGGCTCGATAAACCCAGTTCTCCGGCGGGATCAGCAAAGAGATTCGTGTTGCCCTCCAGATCCCACACCGAAAGATGGGTATGGCAACCATTCCCGGTTAAATGGGGAAAAGGTTTCGGCATAAACGTGGCGCGGAATCCATGTTTTTCGGCGATCGCCTTGACCATATATTTAAAAAACGCATGGCGATCGGCAGTCACCAACGCATCGGCATAGGTCCAGTTCATCTCAAACTGACCATTAGCATCTTCGTGATCGTTCTGATAGGCTCCCCAACCCATTGCCAGCATTGCATCGCAAATTTCCGCAATGATATCGAAACGGCGCATCAAGGCTTGTTGGTCGTAACAGGGTTTACTCGCGCGATCGCCTAAATCCGAAATGGCATCACCTGCCGCCGACAACAGAAAATACTCACATTCCACACCAGTTTTGACCCGATAACCGAGGGCTTCTGCCTGACTGAGCGCTTGTTTGAGCACATAACGGGGGGCTTGGGCGACAGGTTCCCCATTCATGTAGAGATCGGCTGGCAGCCAGCCAATTTCCGGTTGCCAAGGCAAGGGGAAAAGACTATTCACATCGGGAATCGCGAAAATATCGGGATCTGCCGGAGTCATATCCAACCAAGCCGCAAACCCCGCAAATCCCGCGCCATCTGCCGCCATGCCATCGATCGCCGCAGTAGGGACTAACTTTGCCCGTTGCACACCAAACAGATCCGTAAACGAAATCAAAAAGTAGCGGAGATTTTTTTTGCGGGCAATTTCAGATAGAAGCTTGGTCATAATTTTGGGTTTTTAAACTTGATTGAAAATGGGATTTAAAGTGTTTATTGTTAGAAATTTCCTATCCTTGGAGGGGCTAGGGGTGGGTTCTTTTCGGTTGCATAACTGATCGAACCCCTTCCGCACCTTCCCCAAGGAAGGAACAAGAGAAGATCATATTGCCAAAAGTTTCGCAACCGCTTGGCGAATGAATTGTTCATCCTCAGGATTTTGGTAGGGATTACCCGCACGATGTCCCCAAATAGAAGGAATGGGGAGATATTCAGCATCAGGAATCATCGCCGCCTCCCGCGCACAATCATCGGGCGTGAAATAGAGATCCGTCGTACTGGGCATCACCAAGGTTTTGGCTTGAATGGCTTTCATCGCAAGGGCATAGTCTTTTTGATAAATGGGATTATCGCTTAAGTCGCAACGCAGCCAAGTATCAATCATTGCCATTAGATTACGCGGATCGCGCTTACGGTAACCTGCTTCCCAACCGCGCAACAGATAATCTTCGAGAGATTCGTAGCCAAATTGATAGTACAAACCCTCACGATAATAGGCTTGAGAGGCTGCCCAACTCGCATAAATTCTGGCGAAAGTACGGAAACCGCTATCCGGTATGCCTGTAAATTCACGACCATTCCAAGTGGGATCACCCGTGAGGGCAAACCGCAAACTTTCAAGAAAAATCCGATTGTGATCCGTGGTTTTTGCTGTGCCACAAATTACCGCAATGCGCTCCACGCGATCGCCATAGATTGTCCCCCAGTGATACGCCTGTTGTGCACCCATCGACCAACCGTAAACAAGGGCGAGGCGATCAATGCCAAACACTTCCCGCAGTAACTTTTCCTGAGCAGTGACATTATCGAGATGGCTAAACCAAAAACCCTGTTCCGCCAAGCCACAGGCCTCGCAATTACTCGGTGAACTCGACAGCCCATTCCCGAACGTATTGGGAATAATGATGAACCAGCGACTCGGATCGAGGATGCCATCAGCACGGATCAGCCACTCAATATCGGTGTGCTGTGCGCCGTAGGAGGTGGGATAGAGAATCACATTGCGGCGATCGCCCCTGAGTGCCCCATAGGTTTGATACACCAGTTGCGCTTCAGGTAAAACTGCACCGCATTGCAACTCAAAATTTTTAATCGTAAAGGTCTTCATGCCGCTGAATTCTCTGGATTTGTACCGAATTTAGCACACCTAATTAGCGCAATTAAAATAGTTCTAGATATATAGTCATTCCCAATAAAAATTAGACATTTATTGCCTCCCTTTCTAAGGGAGGTGTCGAAGGCGGAGGGATCAGAAATTCTCAAACTTAACCGAAAGGACTATAGTTCTAAATATAGGCGATCGTCTGATTTCGCCCTTGTTTTTTGGCGAGATAAAGAGCCTCATCTGCGTAATTAATTAAACATTCTAAATTTTGATTCGTTGCCGGAATTAAACTTGCAATCCCTAAACTGACAGTTACACGATCACTGACTAACGAACTGCTATGGGGAATCGCAAGATTGGCGATCGCCTGCCGCATAGACTCCGCAATAATCAGCGCACCTTCGGTATTCGTATTCGGTAAAATTACCGCAAATTCTTCACCGCCATACCTTGCCACCAAATCAATCGCCCGCTGAGGCACTTTGGCGATCGCCTGTGCAACCTGAATTAAACAATCATCACCACTTTGATGTCCGTAGAAACGCCAATTCAAGTATGAAGTGCAACAGGTTCTGATGATGACAGCAAGAATACTTCACTCGGAGTGCGATAGTCAAGCGATTTTCTTGGTCGATTATTAAT
>JBIKYI010000445.1:0-3326 GCA_044355355.1 Limnothrix sp.
GTTGAATAAGGTGGTAGATTTAATTAATAATCGACCAAGAAAATCGCTTGACTATCGCACTCCGAGTGAAGTATTCTTGCTGTCATCATCAGAACCTGTTGCACTTCAGATTTGAATTGGCGAAGTATTGTTTAGGAATTTCTTTGAGAGATTTTTTGAAAATTGCTTGAATTCTTGGAATGATTATTTTCGATGTTTAATTTTGTGAAGAGAGGAGTTGCTAGTAATGACCTATTCTGAGGAGTTTAAGCCTGATAATTCAGCCAACCAAGGAGAACCAACGGGTTACTTCGATGCTTTTGGTGTTCAGTTCACATCTACGGTACTTTGTTTCCTAATAATTATTGCGGGAATCGGTGCTGCGGGTGCATTGTGGTGGTTTTTGGTGAAGCCAATCGGTGCAGAAACCCAGCTTTTGGAGGAGGAATTGCAGACAAAAACTGCTGAATTGCAACAGAAAAAAGCTTCTAATAACGAAAGCAAGATATCAGAGCTAGAAGCCAAGCTCGTCCAGGAACAAAGAATTGCGAGTGAGGTCATCAACTCCTATGGTAAAGAGAAGCAGGTAAAAACTTTCCTCCTAGATTTAAGTCGAATTTTGACCGCTAGTAATATTCAATTAGTAAGTTATGAACCAACGCCTTCCCAACCAGAATTTATTGAAGATGATGTCTATGGTGAAAGTGCAAAAAACAAATTAAAACGACAAACTTTTAACGTTGATTTTGAGGATATGACCTATGCTCAGGCGGCATCAATGTTAGAAAATTTAGATTTGCTACAACCTTTGGTTGTCTTGAGGAATTTTTCGACGAATATTGCTCAACGTCAGGTCTATACCTATAACAACAATCAGATTGCTCCCAAGGGACCGACCAAGCTTGATATTTCGTTTGTTATTGATGCTTTAGTTGCACCGACTCCGGAAGAGATCCAAAAGCGCCAGGAAGAGGTAGCTAAAGCCGAAGCTGAAGCTGCCGCAGCTGACCCAGCAGAGGGAACAAAGCCAAAGCCAGGAGAAAAGCCTGCGGACAAGGCTGCACCAGCCGAGAAGCCACCGGCAGAACCGCCTAAATAACCTATGATGTGAACATCGGTTCCTGCCACGAATGTTCTTATTAAATTCTGTTCAAGGGTTATATTCAGACCATTGCTATCTACCCGCCTGTTTTTTTCGATTACACTTTACTGTAATAGCATTTTGAGGAGTCACTGAGTTGTGAACATTAAACATTATTCCGCATTAGCCTCTGGGGCTGCTATTAGTATGCTTGCCGCAGCTCCTGTTTATTCGGCAGATTTACAGGTTGTGGATCTGAATGTACAGCCTGCTGGTAATGGTATACAGCTCAGTCTGGAAATGGATGGTCAAAGTTCCACTGTGCCTCAAATTTTTACGATTAGTCGTAATAATCAAACGATTACAGATGTTCTCAATACTCAGCTCAATTTGGGCGATCGCCAAAAACTAACACAACTCAATCCCATGCCGGGGATCGAATCCATTGAGATTCTACAACTGGATCCAGAAAGCGTGCGTATCGTTGCGACAGGGAGCGTTTCCGCCCCAGCCAGCAAAATCGTGAGTCGTGACGACGAAAAATACGTCTTCAGTTTTGTGCCGGGTTCCGACAATTCAACCCCAATCAGTGAGACAAGCAATAGTCTACTCGCCCAGGCGACAACCACCAACGACACAGTGCCGACAGTTCAAAGCGAACCAGAAGTTCTTTTTCCCTCTCCTCAGATCTCGAACGAAGGTAAACCAACTCCTACCAGTGCCGATAACTTTCTCAGACCAGCCGCTCCCGTCCCTTCATTCTTGCCGCGAGCGAGTGCTCCTCCAGTTGGTGACATTGCGGTATCGACCATTAACAGCAACTCTTCCAACTACATCGATTTAGGCACTGCCGCTGTTGTCCCCCGTTTAGTTTTAAGGGAAGCTCCAGCCCAGGACGTACTTGCCCTACTCGCACGTTCCGCAGAGATGAACCTCGTTTTTGCCGATAACTTGAGCAATAAAAATATTTCTTTAGACCTGGAAAATGAGCCAGTCCAAGATGTTTTCAACTATGTTCTCATGCTGTCTGACCTTGAAGCATCCATTCGTGGCAGAACCATCTTTGTAGGAACCCAATTACCCGATGCGATCACCCCAAGGATTACCCGCACATTCCGACTAAACCAAGTGGGTGCATTTGAAGCTCAATGCTATCTAGAAACTGGCAGCACCTCTCTCAAGCAAACAGGAACTGCTCCCAATATTATCTTTACGTGCGCCAATGAAGAGTCTATTCAAGAGGCTTTGGATAAAGCAAAAGAAGATGCTGATGCCGCAACGGAGGCAGCTCAAGCGGCAGTTGATGAGACGACTGGCGGTAGTGGTGGAACCACTGTAGTCAATGCTAGTCTGGGTGGGTTGTTGGGTTTGTTTAGAGATGAGATGGAAACTATTATCGATACTCGTCTAAACTCGATTACCCTTACCGGGGATGCAAAGACTGTCGAGATTGCTAGCAACTTACTCACCCAACTGGATGCAAGGAAGCGCCAGGTGGCAGTCAATGTCAAGATCCTTGATGTCACTCTCAGCGGCAACCGTTCGATCTCTTCTGATATCAAACTGCTACTTGAGGATCGTATTGGTATCAGTGCGGGTGATGGGATTATTCTATCCCCCAATGATTTAGCAAGAGGTTCTGAAGCTTTTGCCAATTTCAATCCTAATGGCATTACGATTGAGCAGGGCAGTGGAACCGTCTCTTTTGGTGAAAATTTTGAGGCATTTGACAGTCCTGTTCCTGCAAATACTATTTTTGTCGGCCCTATTGCACAGGCTTATGAGATTGCCCGTTTGCCGGTTCCTGGTGGTTTAGATCCAAGCCAAGTTGCCGCTGTAATTCAGACAACCGATGCAGACGGTTTTATTCGAACTACAGTGAGAGGTTTAGGTGCGAATGTCAGTGATACTGCGATTAGTCGAGGGACTAACTTTGTTGGGAACTTAGTCGCAGGTCTTTTGACGAATAGAAGCTCGAAAATTGTTGCGGATCCCACTCTAGTGATTCAGTAATCTGAATCGGCAAGTATTGATTTAACCGAAGATATTATTGTGGGTGTTACAAGAACAAAAGAGCAAAATGACCAGGGACAGACTACTGACGAAATCATTGAACCTGTGATTCAACAGGTTGGCTTAAAGGTTTTGGTTAGTGTTGCTGGTATTGATGACAATGGTTTTGTTTCACTCAGTGTTCAGCCTGAAGTTTCGGGCATTGCGGGTACGGTTACCGTTGATGATAACCCAGTGACACTCACGAGAAAGA
>JBIKYI010000446.1:0-3325 GCA_044355355.1 Limnothrix sp.
TCTATCAAGCTACTTATCCATTATCTCAAATTTCGGGATGTACCTATCCCTTTGAGAAACCTCTCTTAATTCACCAACGCCTTTTATTACTAAGCGGATAACCAGTGCCACAATCCAGCCGACCACCAAAATGGCGATCGCCTTAACGATATTAAGGGCATCCTGACCGAGGAGATTTTGTAAAACCTCCGGCACCTGGAGTGCCATCAATGTCTGATGGGATGGTAGCGCTGACACCGTAGATTGAATCATGTGTGACATCGTTATTGCTCAAAAAAATTGAGTTGGAAATAGATCAAAATAAAGACAAAATATTGCCGAGGAACCTATTCTCAGTAAATTTACCGAGGAGTCCCCTTGTCACAACAATACATAGAACATGGAGATTATTCACCCGCCAAACGTCTAAATTCGCTATATTTTTTCTCGGAACTTAAGGAAAATCAATCTTTAAATACCTCTAAAAGTACACCTAGACAGATAAATCGGCAGAGTTAGGCGTAATGAGCGTAATTCGTAAATCCTATGGAAATTTTTGAGCAGTCAATCCAAATTCGCGCCAGTGCCACTTGTATCGAGCAATGTTTTACGGATCTCGCAACGATGAACCGTTGGCTAAATCCAATGTTGCGGTGTGAGCCAATTGGTCAGACATGGAGCACAGAACTCGATAGCCGTAGTCGCTTCTGGCTGCGGATTCCGTTGGTGAATTTAGTCCTGAGTAATCGGGTGATTCAACGGGAACCGGGGCTAATTGTCTGGCAATTTACAGGGTTTTTCCAGGGGAATGATCGCTGGGAATGTGTGCCGAACGAGACGGGAACCCAGTTAGTGAACCGTTTTCAGTTTGAAATTCCCAACCCGATTATCCGTTGGGGCTTTAATCTATTTGCGGCGCGTCTCACGAAAAAGGATATGCAAGCTCAACTCCGTCGCATCAAGGCGATCGCCGAAGCCGCCCAACCCTAAAGCAACCCTAAAGCAACCCTAAACGCAAACTAAACGTTTAAGATAAAGGGATTCAAATAATCTCTGTGATGTGAATGTATAGTCTCGATCTAACCCTCAAATACAGCCCCATGCCCGTCTCGGTGCAACGAAAAGATGATGATTCTGCCCGGACACTCTACCAATCGATTGTGGATGCGATGAGAAGCGGTAATGCCACGGTCATCGAGTTAACTTGCGATAAAGAAGAAGACAAAAAAATTGCCTTAATGAGCGATCAGATTAGTGCAGTCAGCCTCAACAAGAAGAGTGGTGCGGCGGCAGCGGGTCGTGTACCGGGCTTTTTTGCCACCCAGAGTGCAGAATAACAGCATCATTTCCCTAACGACATCCATCAAAGTCTGAAGGGGAGAAGCGATGAGGGAGAGACTTGCGGCAGGGGAGACGCGGAGAAGGGGAGATTTAAAGGAAATTTGCGTGTATTGCGGCGGCAGAAAACGCAAAGATATCCGTTTCATTATTTTCGCCCTATCACCTTATCCCCCTTGTCCCCCCGTCGCCTTGTCCCCTCCTTTTTTTCCCTTGTGCTAAGGGTTTGGTATTTATGACTATCCCGGCGATCGCCGTTGAAAACTTAAATTTCAGTTGGCAACCCTCAAAAAAAATCCTTGACCACTGCAACCTGAGCGTACCCCAGGGGGAATTTTGGATGTTGCTAGGCACAAACGGCAGTGGCAAATCCACCCTGTTAAGCATTCTGGCGGGTTTACTTACCCCCACCTCTGGGGATGTGGAACTCATGCAACCCCTGGGCTTTGTCTTCCAAAATCCCGATCATCAACTAGTGATGCCCACCGTCGGCGCAGATATTGCCTTTGGGTTAGTCTCAGAACAACTCTCGACCCATGAGATCAAACTGCGGGTGTCGGAGGCTTTGGCTGCCGTGGGTTTAGAGGATTATGCCCGTCGCCCGATCTATGCCCTCAGTGGGGGACAAAAACAGCGCATTGCCATTGCTGGGGCGATCGCCCGCCATTGCTCCGTCCTATTACTGGATGAACCCACCGCCCTGCTCGACAGTAACATTCAACTAGAACTCGTCCAACAGGTACGCGCCCTCGTCAAACAGCGGGGCATGACCGCCCTCTGGGTGACCCATCGCCTCGATGAACTCGACTATTGCGACGGTGCTTTTCTCCTGGAAAATGGTCGCGTCGTCGATCAAGGCGATCCCCAAAAACTCAAACAGCGCCTCCAAAAATCTCCCTAAAAATCTCCCCGTCCCCTTGTCCCCCCATTCCCCCTTTCTCCCCTCCATGCCCGTTCCCCTCGAACTGCGTCTGCGTAAATTGCACCCCGATGCCATCCTGCCCCAATATCAACACCCCGGCGATGCAGGTGTCGATCTCCATGCCCTAGAAGCCCTGGCGATCGCTCCCCACAGTACCGCCCTGATCAAAACCGGACTAGCCGCAGAAATTCCCCCCGGCACAGAACTACAAATCCGTCCCCGCAGCGGTCTCGCCCTCAAACACAGCATCACCGTCCTCAACAGCCCCGGCACAATCGATGCCAACTATCGCGGCGAAATCGGTGTCATCCTCATCAACCACAGCAACGAAACCTTCCACATCACCCCCACCATGCGCATTGCCCAAATGGTCATGGCTCCCGTCCTCCAAGCCACCATCACAGAAGTCACCGAACTCTCACAAACCACCAGAGGTTCGGGCGGGTTCGGTTCTACGGGTGGGTGATCCACTGGCGCTCTACGCTAAATTAGAATTGATAGGTGAGAACGTGTAAATTCACACTGAATTGATTTAATCCACGAACCGCGAGGGGCTGCATGGAATTTTCTTTTTTTGTAGGGTTAGGTTTTGGCGGTTTAGGCTCATTTATAGCCCTACAGGCGTTGCATAAACGTGAAGTCATTAAGCTTAAAAAATATTTTTCAGTCCAGCAAGATAGCTATGTCGATGAATTACATCAACAGGTTAATTCCCTTGATCAAATGGTCAATGAGCAGCAACAACGTCATGATGAAGCTTTAACAACCCTCAAACAACAATTACAGGAACAATTACAAGCACAGTTAAAACAGGAAATTGCCGCCAGGGAACAGCTACAGCAGCAACTCCGCCAGGAACAGGAACTGAATCAAATCCACCAGAAAAAATTAAGGGAAAGCAATCAAGATATCGATGAAATTCTTGAATCCCTAGAGCAATCCCAACGGGACGTGATTAGCCAAAAAGATCAGGTGATCGCCGAACTCCAGGCACGCAATAATGAACAAGCAATTAGTCTAGAACAGCTTAAAGTTGAGTTATTTACCCTCAGACAAAATCCCCATCTAGCCACCCAAAACGAAGCG
>JBIKYI010000046.1:0-10202 GCA_044355355.1 Limnothrix sp.
TATTAATTGCCCTTACTGTGAGGCAGAGACTAAGCCAGGGGATGCAGAATGCAATCAATGTGGCAACTCCCTCCAGCCCAATTTGGTCGGCTTGATTTTAGCCGGGGATCCAGAAGTCTTTATCCAGGCGACCCATTTAGATGATCAAGGACGCTATTTACTCGCGCCAGCAACCCACTTTCCCTTGGGATTAGCCGTTTTCGATACCCAGGGTGAGGATCCTTCCTATCTGGAGCAGGTCTTGGATCAGGAGGCGGAGAATTTACAAACTCTTGCGGCAACGGACAAAGAAAGTCTACAGAACCCGCAATTGTGGTTGCAAATGGGTCTGCCGGCGATCGCCCGTCATTACCTCAGCCTCCAGGGTACGCCCCTTGGGTTTCCCCTATTGCGGGATGCCTGGATCAGTGCCCACCACGAGATTTTAGTACTCGAACAAAATAGCAGTCTGACTCCCATTGCGGATTACCTCAACAACCATCAAGTGGTTTATGAGCAGTTATTGCAGTGGATCTTCCAGATGACAAAAATGTGGCGCGAACTCGATGCCCTCCAATGTGGTCAGAGTCTACTGCACTCCGACAATCTTTTTATTGATGAAGATGAAAATATTGCCATCCAGCAAATATTAGAAGACAGTATTAATGAACCAGCTACCCTCGTTCAATTAGCCGCCCTGTGGAAAGCGTTATTCCCCTTCGCCGAGACGGAAGAATATGCCGAGATTCGTACCATTGTTGAACAGGTGACCAAGGCTGAGATTCTGAAAACCCCGGTGCTACTTGCTGCCATTAAAGCCCTTGCCCAGGGGGAAACAGAAGGGGAAACGACTGCCTTCTCTACAGACAATTCCCAGACCCCAGAAGGGGAGGACAATTGGGAAGATCGTTCGGAGTTCCAGGAGGAGCTGGAGCGGGATGTGGAGATCTCTGAAGATGCCATTCCGACGGTCGCTAATCTGGATCAAATGACCTATAGCAATGAGGGGGATGAGCAGCCGACAGTGGTTTTACCGATGCATTTGCTCAACCTGGATGATGCGGGTCTGAGTGATATCGGGATGCAGCGGGATCATAATGAGGATTTCTTTGGCATTCAGACTCTGGTGGAAAAACAGGAAAATCTGTTGGGTAGACAGGTGAAGGCAAGGGGCTTGTATGTGGTCTGTGACGGCATGGGCGGTCATGCGGCGGGGGAAGTGGCGAGTGCTTTATCGGTGGAACATCTCCAGAATTTTTTCCAGAAGCATTGGCAGGATAATATGTTGCCGGATGAGGAGACGATTCAGCAGGCGATTTGGATGACGAACCAAAAGATCTATGACATTAATCTCAAGAATGCGCGGTCGGGCAGTGGTCGGATGGGGACGACTTTGGTGATGACTTTGGTGCAGGATAATCGGGTGGCGATCGCCCATGTGGGGGACAGTCGGATTTATCGGGTGAGCCGCAAATGGGGACTGGAGCAGCTTACGGTTGACCATGAGGTGGGACAACGGGAAATTCAGAAGGGGGTAGAGCCGGATATTGCCTATGGTCGAGCCGATGCCTATCAACTTACCCAGGCGATCGGTCCCCGGGAAAATGCCTTTGTCAATCCGGATATTCGGTTTATCGAAATCAATGAAGACAGTCTGTTTCTGCTCTGTTCCGATGGTTTGTCGGATAATGATCTGCTGGAAAACTGTTGGGAAACCCATTTATTGCCGCTCCTCAGTTCCCGCGCAAATTTGGATCAGGGGGCAAAGGAGTTGATTGACATTGCTAATGAACATAATGGTCATGACAATATCACGGCTGTTTTGGTGCGGGTTAAGGTGCGTCCGAATTTAGGTGCGCCGCCAATCCTGTGATGTCCAAATGATTTATCCACAGGATTGGCTTGGATGATTAGCGTCATTGTGCCTGTGCTGAATGAGGAGTCAGGGATTCGGGCTTGTCTGGAGAGTTTGCTGGCATGGGGCGATCGCCTGGAAATTATTGTGGTCGATGGGGGGAGCCAGGATGCCACGGTTGAGATCGTGCAATCGTTGCCTGTGGGTCTAGTAACTGCCCTGGGAGGGCGGGGCGCACAGATGAACCGGGGGGCGGCGATCGCCAAGGGAGAGATTTTGCTTTTCCTCCATAGTGATACCCAACTGCCCCAGACCTTTATCACCGAGATCGAAGCTGTACTGGCGCAACCCCAGGCGATCGCCGGAGCCTTTCCCCTCAGGATCGACGATCCCAGACCCAGTTTGCGCTGGATCGAAACCTTCGTACAGTGGCGATCGCAGTATTTATCCCTGCCCTACGGCGACCAGGCTATCTTCCTAAAGACCTCAACCTTCCAGCAGATGGGTGGCTATGCCCCACTGCCCATCATGGAAGACTATGAACTGATCCAAAGACTAAAAAAACAAGGCAAAATATACCTCGCCCAACACCCCGTTATCACCTCATCCCGTCGCTGGCGAAAATTAGGAGTTTGGCGCACCACCTGGATTAACCAACTCATGCTCCTTGGCTACCACCTCAAACTCGATCCCCAAACCCTAAAACAATGGTATCGACAACAAGCCCAATAAGTTCCCTTCAGTTAGCTGCGGTTCGCTTAAATTAGCCCAAGACAATTAGTCCAAAACTAATGGGGTTAATCCGGGCGACGAATATTATCCACCTGGGCACGCATGCGATCGCAAATCGCGATCAACTCCGGCAGAGCCGTTACAGGCGAAGGATTAATCTGACTCCGCAAATAAATATGCCGTAACTTCCGCTCAAGCTGCTGCGCAATCTGCAACGCCTCCGAACCCTGCTCATCCATCTGCTTTTGCTGGTGGAAGACCAACGCCTGACCCCGCAACACCTGTAACGTCCCCTCCTCCCCATGGCGACCCGGAATAATCGTCAACCGGAGTAACAGCCGCTCATCCCGGTAATACTGCTCCATTTCCGCCTTCTTCGTCGCAGTGACTGGCGTAGGGGGAATATGGGCTAACCGCTTAAACTCATTTAGGACCCCATAAAACGTCTTCATGGGAATCTCATACAAAGCTCCCTTCATCACCCCACTCTCACTCAGAAGAATCCGCCCCTCATTCACATGATTTTCAAAATACAACCGTCCAATGCCTTCCGATAAAACCCTCCCTAAAAGTTCATGCCATAGCTGCTGGGGGGGTAACTTCGCCAAATTGCCCAAAGGCTCATTCATATGCAGCGGATGAAGGTTGAGGCGACTATGGACAGGTGGATTGGCAGGCGGTGGCGTATGCAACGGGCGATTGATCGAGACGGGAGCATTCGGTACGAGAATCGATTGGACATCTCCCCCAGGTTCTTCCGCTTGGGCAGATAGGGGCAGAGCATTGCCACTGAGGATGGTATTTGAGTCGGATTCTGCCTGTCGAGGCATGATAAAAGGTGGGGTGACATCTTGATCGATCACAAAGGTCGCTTTTTCTGTGGCAATGGAGGGCACAACTTCTGTGAATTCCTGTTGTGGTGATCCAGGCTTACTTGTCTTGGAACCAGAGGTGGTTGGCATTTTGTCGGTGGTCTGGTGATAGCCAAGATAGGACGAAAGAATCAGTTGAAAGGTTTTGTTGTCGAGTTTTTGACCTTTGAGACGCAGATGTTTACGCTTCTGTAATTTCAGGACGACGGGGTTGATGGTGAGTTGTGACAGATCAACAATACCAATGGTGAGACAGCCTTCATGGAAACGGAGGGGGACAAGTTCGTTCAGCCGACAAATTTCGAGGGGAATGTATTTGTCCATCAGCCTAAATACCTGTTCTAGGTTAAGGTCTGACCAGCTAAACGGCTCTATGGGTATAGGTTGGGGGGCTGTCATGGTAGTCGGGAAGTGAGAGCGATCTGAAATTGAGAATGTCGGGATGGGAATGGCGGGAGCGACGATCTATCGGTGCTGTTGTGGGTGAAGTTGTTAATGCACTTATCCTCTGATATTCTGGGCAATCAGGTAAATTTGGCTCCATTCTCGCAGCATTGCTGTGGTCTTATAGTCTAACGTCTCTGCTGGTGTTTGATCGGTACTTTGTTGTTGAAGTGTTATCAAAATTTGCAGTTGTTCTGGGGTGAGTTGCTCCTTGAATGTTTGCCATTGTTGGGGGGTGAGTCCGAGGCGATCTTGGGTGAGGCTGGTTTGGAGCCAGGCGGCTACGATGTCGGGGTGGGTTTTGATGGCGAAGTTGTGGATGGCGTGGTACTTTACTTTGTCTTTGAGTCGGTAACTTTGTTGAATGGGGATCTGGAGTTCTTGGGCGATCGCCTCTTGGGTTTTGCCTTGGAGGTAAAGTTGAAACCAGGGGAGGGCGAGGGGATCTTTGACGTTATTTTTCAGGTAGTCGAGGAAGTTGTCGATGACGGTTTGGCGGAGGAGGTCTTCTTGCCAGAGGTCTTCTTTGCTTTGGTGGCGGGCGATCGCCTCGTTGTCGAGGAGATTCAGGGTTTGTTCGCTGTTGTTGGTTTCGAGTTCGGTGGAGAGGAGTTTAATGGATTGGTCGGCGGGGAGATTGGTTACACCTGCCCGCTGGTAACGACGCATGAGGTTAACGAAACGGTAGCTGATCAGGGGTTGGTTCTGGATGGGGCGGAGACAATATTCTTCGAGGACGGTGCAGAGGAAGGCGGATTGGAGGTTGGGGGAGGGGGCGCAGGTCTGGATCCACTGGAGTTCGTGGCGGAGGTAGCGATCGCGTTGGAGCATTTCTTGGATCACTTCTTCGAGGACATCGTAAACGGTGCGGCGGCGATCGCGACTCAGGGCAACCCAGGTGCGAATCTGTTGGCGTAGGGTCACCACCTGCCCTAAACGGCGTAACAATTGCCCAAAACGACGGCTGGGTGGCAATTTTAAATATTTCAGCAGTACTCGATAACGGTAATCAACTCCCTTTTCAAAGAGGAGCCATTCTGCTGTCGGGACTGTGGCTTTTTGCTCGATATCTTCCCCAAGCAACCACCGGACAATCAGGTTTCTGTCCAGGGTTAAGGACTGGGCGGCGAAATCTTGTTGGCAACGCTCCTGCCATTGTTGCTGGAACTGGGCAATGTTTCCCATGGGACATCCGGGATCATACTTTCCTCCCATCCTAAGGGAATCGGGCGATCGCCCCAGCATCGATCACAAATGTTTCCATAACTATTCATCAATAGATGTTTATCTATCTCACCCGATCACCGAGGCAATAGCCCCCAATAGTCCAGACTTGACTAATTGCGCCAGGATATATTGCTAAGGGGCAGGGTTCTTAACTAAAGTTAACATTGCCACCTTGCCCCATTAGTTGGGTGATTTAAGGATTGGGCAACTTACCATTTTTTTACTAGTTTTTTTAACTAATTTTTTTAACTAGTCAATTACCCGTTAATGACTGGTTCATTACTACTTCGAGCTGTTTGCCATGACTTCACAGGATCAAGAACTCCGTCGTCTCACTTTTTTATTTGGTTTAACAGAACGTCTGCAAAGTCTTACAAGCGTCGAGAGTATTGGTCAATATGCCCTCAAATATCTGGTGAAAAATATGGGGGCATCCTTTGGGGATATCAAATTAATTTCTGGGCAGGGTCAAAACCGTCGCGCCAGTATGCTCATTAACGGCATGTCCTCGAAGTTTGTGGCAACCCATGGGGAGGCGATCGCCGGGATGGAAGCCGTTTTACAAGAAGGCATTCCCTACGGCAAAGGACTATTGTGGGGCGTTGTCGAAAGTGGTGAACCCTTATTTGTGGCAGACTATGCCAGCCATCCGGATGCGGTGGAGGGCTTCCGGAATCCAGGCATTGGTCAACTGGGGATTTTTCCCATTAAGGATCGCCAGGGGGAAATTCTGGCGGTGTTAACCCTCGAATCTCGCACGGAAGCCCCCCTCGAAGAGGCTCCCCAACAGGATATTTTGACCGCTGCTTGCCAAATCCTAGGGGCGGCGATCGAACGGGCACAGGCCCAGGAGGCTCTCCGGCAAAGTAATCAAGAACTGGAGCGGGTCTCGCGCCTCAAATCGGAATTTCTTGCCTCCATGTCCCATGAGTTACGCACGCCCTTGAATAGTGTGATCGGTTTTTCAGACCTATTACGCCGCCAGACAGAGGCGATTCTCAGCGATCGCCAACGGAACTACCTCGACACCATCGAAAAAAGCGGTCAACACCTGCTGTCCCTGATTAACGATATCCTCGACCTCTCCAAAATCGAAGCAGGCAAAAGCGAACTAGAACTCAGTTCCGTCAATATCACCGAACTCTGCCAAGAATGCCTCACCATGATGCAGCCTAGAGCGAATGCCAAAAAATTAGAACTGACTCTCCAGATTGAACCCCAGGTCAACTACGCCTACCTGGATCGCCGTCGCGCCCAGCAAATTCTCGTTAACCTGCTGTCCAATGCCGTTAAATTTACGCCGAAACAGGGCAAAGTTACCCTCACCGCCAGACTTGCCTATGGCGCAGAATTACGGACAGAGCAGCGGACAGATGATAGTTTAATCGAAGAAAGTATGCCTTATCTGTGTTTGGATGTGACGGATACGGGCATTGGGATTTCCCCAGAGGCACAGAAACAATTATTCCAACCTTTTTTCCAGATTGATGGCACGCTCACCCGCCAATATGAGGGCACTGGTTTAGGCTTAGTCCTCACTAAACGTCTGGTGGAGTTACATGGTGGGGTGGCTTCAATGGAATCGATGGTTAATGTGGGCAGTAGTTTTCGGGTCTGGTTTCCCCTCACCCATAGTCTGGAAACTTCATCATCCAAAAGTATGGCAGCGGGGGCGATCGCCCCTGTCGAGCAAGATAAAGCCTCTGTCACTGTCCCCACAACCATCATTGATCGCAAATTCGTCCTAGTGGTGGAGGATAAACCCTTTAATCAGACCCTCATTGCTGAAATTTTGGAGATGCGCCATTACCAAGTGGAAATTATCGGTAATGGTCAAACCATGTTGAATCGTCTCAATGCACCTCCGGGCGATCGCCTCCCTGACCTTGTTTTGATGGATATCCAACTACCGGAAGTCGATGGATTTACCCTCACGCAAACCCTCAAACAAAACCCCGCTTGGCAACAGATTCCCGTGATTGCCATTACTGCCCTTGCCATGGCGGGCGATCGCGATCGTTGTCTCGCCGCAGGTGCAGATGACTACCTCAGCAAACCGCTCCAGATTAAAGAATTAGAGGCAAAACTCGATTACTTTTTGCATCAGAATTCCCCGTAAAGCTTTGCACTCACTCCTTGCCCAAATTTCACTCAAGACTACCGATGCCAATGAGTATTTGTACTATTATTTCTATTGATAAATAACAATAAAGAGACTTGAATTAATCCGCAAAACTCTCTGCATAATCTTGGATCTTAATTTTGCAGAGGAAAACTGATCAAGATTCACTGCTTTACAAGGCTTGCATAAGAATTTTTAGCACAATTATTGTGAAGAAAAAAAGTCAATCTTTACGTTTCACAATAAAAAACAATTAAAAATGTCATGGACAGAAGATATCCAGAAAGAGATAAAAATTCATGGTTGCAGGCAAAATGTCAGCTTTAATATATAAAGCAATCAGAAAGTGATTAAAAAGTAATCAAATCACAAAATTAAAGGTTCTAATTCTAGCGATCGCCGCCAATAATCCAGACAAAATCGATAACAAATGTAACCCTTGCAAATATTTCGAAAAGAACCAGAAAACTTTGTAACTTCATACTTCGTGGGTCAGGCGATCGCCCCAGAAAAAGCTCCCTACAATGAACCGTAAGTTTGAAGCCAAATTATCAGCCGAAAAACCCTACAGAAATTTCCGGAGTAAGTTCTATATGTCTGCCCTTAAAGTTGCTATTAATGGCTTTGGTCGCATCGGTCGCCTCGTATTCCGTGCCGCCATTCACAACGCCGACTTTAAATTCGTTTGCATCAACGACCTCATTTCCCCCGAAAAAATCGCCTACCTCCTCAAGTACGATTCCACCCACGGACGTTTCCCCGGCACAGTGGAATATAACGAAGAAGGCATCATCGTTGACGGTCAGTTTGTGCGCTGCACCTCCATCCGCAATCCCTCCGAACTCCCCTGGTCAGAACTCGGTGTTGATTATGTCGTTGAATCCACAGGCTTATTCTGCGATTTCGTTGGCGCATCCCAACACCTCGAAGCGGGTGCAAAGCGCGTACTGATTTCTGCTCCTACCTCAGAACCTGAGCGCATCCCCACCTTTGTGGTCGGTGTCAACCATGATCAGTATTCGCCCCAGTACCACCGCATCGTTTCCAATGCGAGTTGTACCACCAACTGCCTCGCACCGATCGCCAAAGTGATTGATGAGAATTTCGGTTTGGCTGAAGGTCTAATGACCACCATCCACGCCATGACAGCCACCCAACCCACCGTTGATGGTGCAAATAAGAAAGATGCTCGTGGCGGTAGAGGTGCGGGTCAAAATATTATTCCCGCTTCCACTGGTGCTGCCAAAGCGGTTACCCTCGTTCTGCCCCAACTGAAAGGCAAATTAACTGGGATGGCGCTACGGGTTCCGACTCCCGATGTGTCCGTGGTGGATCTCACCTTCCGTACAGAGCGCCCGACCACCTATGCCGCCATTTGTGAAGCGATGCGGTTAGCGGCTTTTGGTGAACTCCGTGGCGTTTTGGACTATACAGAAGATGCGGTGGTGTCCTCTGACTTTACCAGTGATCCCCATTCCAGTATTTTCGATGCGGGGGCAGGTCTGGCACTCAATGATAATTTCTTTAAGGTCATTGCTTGGTATGACAATGAGTGGGGCTATGCCAATCGCATGGTTGATTTGATGACAGTAATGGCGAAGAAGGAAGAGGAATCTTCTGTACCTGCCTAGGGATTCAGATATCAGACATCAGATATCAGTGAATAGGTTTTAGGATAAGGGATGCACGGGCTGTGTGTCCCTTGTTTTTTGGGCAGATAGGGAGGCAGGTCTTGGGGGAAAGAGATTTTTTCTGCGGATTGGCGATCGCCGGGACAGTAGGGAAGCTATAGCCAGGGCAAACAAAAAAGCCAGTCATCTAGAACAGATAACTGACTTTTAAAGTTGATAAGTTAACGGGATTAATCGCTGTAATGAATTAGTCGCAATAGCTAGTTATGCATTACGCCATTGATCTACCACTTGTCGTTTTGTGCTTGGTCAGCAACATAAGCAGCAACATTGGCAATATCGGTATCGCTCAAACGACCACCGAAAGCGGGCATTGCGCCTTGTCCGTTGGTAACTTGGTAAGCAACTGCTTCTTCAAGGGACTTGCTACCATCTTTGTAGCCAGCGAGGAAGTTCTTGAGGGCAGCTTCCTTGAGGGTTTTGTTGGGCATAACCGCGTTGTTACCACCAGCGTGGCAAGCAGCACAGTTTGCTTGGAATACGGCTTGTCCAGCGGCAGCATCAGCAGCAAATGCGGAGGAGCCAAAGGCAAAGACGGAGATTAGAACGGTTAGGGCGATCGCAAGTAATTTTTTCAAAGGTATATTCCTCAAAGCTCTCAACAAAAAGAATTTGGTTAAAGTTTAATATAATCAACCAGTGTATATTTTATCGATCTTGCCGTTTGGTTCAAACGCTTCTACCGAATTTACGAAAATTGTCTCAATTCGTTACGAAATATTCCTATGAACTCCGAATCTAGCTCGCCTCAGGATATGGCGGTGGTGAAAACCTGGAACCTCTGTAAGACTTACCGCACGGGCTTTTGGCTGAATAAAACGAGTCAATCTCTCAAAAATTGTTCGTTGGAGGTCTTTGCGGGAGAAACTTTTGGTCTGTTGGGACCCAATGGGGCAGGGAAGACGACGCTCCTGAAGATTTTACTAGGGATTATCCATGCTACCTCCGGGAAGGCAACGCTGTTGGGTAAACCCTTTGGCGATCGCCCGACACGACAGTTCATCGGCTACTTACCGGAAAACGCTTATTTTTACGACTTTTTAACGGCGTGGGAATTTTTGGACTTTACAGGTTCGGTGTTCCAGATCCCGAAGATTACACGCCACAAACGGATTAAATCCTTGCTGGACACGGTGGGTTTGGCGCAGGAGGTCGCGAAAAAGCGGCAAATGCGTAAATACTCGAAGGGGATGTTACAGCGGGTCGGGATGGCGCAGGCGTTGATTAATGACCCGGATTTGGTCTTCCTTGATGAGCCGATGTCTGGGCTAGATCCGGTG
>JBIKYI010000447.1:0-3315 GCA_044355355.1 Limnothrix sp.
ACTCATAGGGATTTCTTATTGTTTTGCTTAACATCAGAATATCCTTATAAGTCCCTCTTCAGAAAGACCCTAGGTGTTGCACTTCAAATTTGAATTGGCGATCTATAAAACCGATCAACTACCTATCGAACATCATTTCGCCTGAACTTTTTCTATAAAGGCGATCGCCAAACCCAAAATCAATGCCGTTAACTCGATACTGATTGTGATGATCATTTGGCAGAACCACAGTCCTCAGACTTTGACCTCAGACTTTAAGCGATAAACACAGGCAAAGATGATTTTTTGATTGTTTTTGCTTATTAAAATTATAAAAATCATCAGTCTTGGCAATGATTCTTGTGATGAACACAGGCTTTTGGGGAATATGGTAGGTATAATCCTATGAATATTTATCTGTCTATAGGCTTTAGACTATAAAAAATAAGAAAAACAAGACTATAACGGCGATCGCCATAACTTCACCACTGGCGGCAAAGCCTATTCCACAGCCTAACTAAATCCATACACACCCCTATTTACATAAACGATATGGCTTTTCCGACGTTACAACTCGACTTTGGGCATGACTTGCTCCAACTCATCAGTCTGAATTTTGATGGCTTGCACACCCTTGGCGGTTTATTCTTGGCAACAACCCCAGAAGCAGAATATGGTTCCTTCGTGCTGACGGGCGTATTAATGACCCTTGTGGTGATCTATGCCATGAGTAAAATCGGCGGAGAACTATCCAAACGTGTTGGTTTGCCCCCCGTCCTCGGTGAACTGATTGGCGGTGTCCTCGTCGGCGTTTCGGCATTACACTTCATTGTCTTCCCCGAAACAGGCGCAGTCGCAGCAGACTCCCTGATGATGTCAATTCTCCAAAAACTGGGTAACCTCGATGCCCCAGCCCTCAAGCACATTTTTGAAAGCCAAAGCGAAGTCATTTCCGTGTTGGCAGAGCTAGGGGTAATCGTTCTCCTCTTCGAAATTGGTCTAGAGTCAGACCTGAGGGAACTAACCAAAGTCGGTTCCCAGGCAGCCGTGGTCGCAGTAGTGGGTGTTGTTGCTCCCTTTCTCCTCGGTACAGTAGGTTTGGTGACTTTGTTTCATGCCCCTGTGATTCCTGCGATTTTTGCTGGTGCAGCCTTAACCGCCACCAGTATCGGCATTACCTCCAAAGTGTTATCGGATTTAGGTCAACTCAAATCGACCGAAGGCACGATCATTGTTGGCGCAGCGGTGATTGATGATGTCCTCGGTATTATTGTCCTCGCGGTGGTTGCAAGCCTTGCGAAAACAGGTGAAGTAGATTTACTCAATGTGGTTTATCTGGTGATTGGCGCTTCGGCGTTTCTGCTGGGTTCCATTCTTCTCGGTAAATTTTTCAACCGTGGTTTTGAGGCGATCGCCGGAAAATTACAAACCCGTGGCGCATTATTAATTCCTGCCTGTGCCTTTGCTTTAGTGATGGCAATTATCGCCAATAGCATTCACTTGGAAGCAATTTTGGGTGCATTTGCCGCAGGTTTGGTTTTAGACGAAACCGATTTACGCAAAGAACTTGATCGTCAGGTGATGCCCATTGCAGATCTATTGGTTCCTATTTTCTTTGTGACTGTTGGTGCAAAAGCAGATCTCGGTGTACTCAATCCCTTCGTTGTTGAGAACCGTGCGGGTCTGATCATTGCGGCATTCCTCGTAACTGTGGCGATTATCGGTAAGGTCATCACGGGCTGGGCTGTCTTTGGCAAACCAGGCATTAACCGTTTAGCAGTAGGTTTCGGCATGATTCCCCGTGGTGAAGTCGGTCTGGTTTTCGCTGGGATTGGTTCTGCGAGTGGTGTGTTGGATAAGCCCCTGGAAGCGGCAATTATTGTGATGGTTATTGTCACTACTTTTGTTGCGCCGCCGTTGTTGCAGTTGGTCTTAAAAAATCCTGGCGATGGCGATGTGGATGCAACTCAGCTTGGGGAAGATAAGCCCCTGGCGCTCGTCGAGTAAGTGAGTTATCGCTTTGTCTTCTCTACTCTCCTCAATCTTGACAAATTTTGGGGGGAGTTTTGCCCTAATTCCTTTTATTTTTCATTGTTTGTCTCTATGGGATTATCTCTATGCGATTCTTTGAAGCCTGTGCATTCTGTGTAATCTTCATTGGTTTTTTTGGCATCATTTCTAAAAAAAATCTCATCATGAAAATTCTCTCGATGGATGTGATGAGTACTGGGGTGATTGCTTATTACATTTTGACTGCGGCGCGGGGGGGACTATTTGTGCCGATTTTGGATCCGAGTAAGGAGGCGATCGCCTATGCAGATCCTGTGCCCCAGGCGGTTATTTTGACGGGGATTGTGATCGGTTTTTCGATTCAGGCGTTGATGCTGGTGGGGGTGATGAAGCTCTCACGGGATAATCCAACTTTAGAAACGAATGAAATTGAGAAGAGATATACGCCATGAATGAGATGATGATTATTTGGGTGTTATTGCCATTTTTTGTGGGGTTCAGTATTTATCTTTTGCCCCGTTGGAATCGTTTTTTTGCGTTGGCGATCGCCATGATGTCGGTGGGCTATGGTTTTGCGCAAATATTCCTCGATCAACCCTTTACTTTGCAACTGATTGATAGCTTTGGGGTGGTGCTATCGGTGGATAGTTTGGGGGGCTATTTCATTCTGATGAATGGGTTAGTCACGGCGGCGGTTTTAGCTTATTGTTTCGATAAAAATAAATCGGCGTTTTTTTATACCCAATTAGTGATTCTGCATGGTGCGGTCAATGCGGTTTTTATCTGTGCGGATTTTATTAGTCTGTATGTGGCACTAGAAACGATTGGTATTGCGGCATTTTTACTGATTACCTATGGACGCACTGATCGTTCTCTTTGGGTTGGCTTACGCTACCTCTTCATCAGTAATACTGCGATGCTGTTCTATTTGGTTGGGGCAGTATTGGTCTATCAAGCGAGTCATACTTTCGCCTTTACGGGTTTAAAAGATGCTCCGAGTGAGGCGATCGCCCTGATCTTTTTAGGACTGTTAACCAAAGGCGGTATTTTCGTCTCCGGTCTCTGGTTGCCCTTAACCCATGCAGAATCAGAAACCCCTGTCTCCGCACTATTTTCCGGCGTGGTTGTCAAAGCTGGAGTCTTTCCCCTCGTGCGTTGTGCTTTGCTCGTGGAGGATATCAGTCCACTAGTGCGCCTCTTTGGGGTTGGGACAGCATTATTAGGGATGGGCTATGCAGTATTCGAGAAGGACACTAAGCGCATGTTGGCATTCCATACAGTGTCGCAATTGGGCTTTGTCTTGGCAGCGCCTGCAGTGGGCGGCTT
>JBIKYI010000449.1:0-3312 GCA_044355355.1 Limnothrix sp.
CCACACCAGCAGTCCCACCAGCACCAACAGGGGCAGCACGACCCAGAGATAACCCAATGGACTCGCAAAGGGTTGCGGAATCGCGAAGATCCCCACGGCTCCCCCTGTAATCTCTAGGTTGAGGGACAATACCCGCAAAATTTCCACGAACGCAATCGTGGCGATCGCCAAATAAATCCCCCGCAAACGCAGCACCGGAATCCCCAACAACACCGCCAGCAAACCCGCCGCAATGCCTGCCACCCCCATCTCCACAAACAACCAAGGCAACGGAAACCAAGAACCCGAAAAGTCGATATATTTTGTCGAAAGTACCGCCGCAATATAACCCCCCAACGCATAAAAACCCGGAGTCGCCAAAGACAACTGCCCCGTCATCAGCGGCAAATAAACCGACAACCCCAACATCGCCCCCAACAGTGTCGAGACCACCAAATAACCATAGGTACTCAAAAAAGCCGCCATATTCTCCCCCGAATAAATCCCATCAAACTTGATATCTGATATCTGATGTCTGATGTCTGACATCTGAATTAAACTTTCTGAATCGTCTTCTTCCCAAACAGACCCTGGGGACGAATTAACAGCATTCCAAATAACAACGCAAAGGCGATCGCCTCCTTATAACCCGAATAATCCCCCGGAACAAACGCCTCCGCCACACCAATCAATAAACCCCCAACCACAGCCCCCGGAATATTTCCTAATCCTCCCAATACGATCACCCCCAATCCCTTCAAACCATAGGTCACCCCAAAATACGGCCCCGCAATACTCACACTCGACCCCACCAAAGTCCCCGCCAAACCCGCCAGACAACCACTGACAAAAAACGTCAGCCGAATCACCTGCTCCGTATTGATCCCCAATAAACTCGCCGTCATGCCATCCTCCGCCACCGCTTGGATCGCCTTCCCCAACTTCGTCTGCGTCATCCCATAGGTCAACAACGCTAAAATCACCGCCGACACAGAAAAAATAATAATTTGCACCGTCCGAATCAAAATCGGTTGCGCCGCCGAACCAAACTTCACCGACTCCGGTAAATTACCGTAAATGTTTGCAGGAAAAGTATAGATCTCCGCCCCGACCAACGCCTGAATCCCATTGACAATCACCACCGCTGCCCCCAAACTCGACACCAAACTGAGCAGCGCTTCCGCTCCCCGGTTCCGCAAAGGTCGAAAGGCGAGCCATTCCAGTAACACTGCCATCACTCCCGACAGGGCACAACCGACGATCAACGCCCCCCAAAACGGCAAAGCAAAGGGCAATTGAAAATTTGCAAGGACACCATTAAAACCGAACTTGCCACCCGTAAAAAGATATGTAAAATAAGCGCCAAGGGTAAAAATTGCGCCATGGGCAAAATTGATAATGCCCAGAATCGAAAAAACTAGAGTATAACCAAGGGCGAAGATGGCATAGACACTGCCAATCGACAAACCATTTAGCAGTTGTTGAAAGCACAGGGTAAAATCCATCGTCACAGCTCAACTTAAAAGTTAAAAATTAAAGTTAAAAATTTTTGTCCCTATTACTAATACCATTTATTAACCTCGCCTCTTTTTGTTCAATAGATTGTTCGATTAACCTAAACCAAATCTCTGTGGCGATCGCCCCACCACCAGCCCCATAAGTCTATGTTTTGGATTGACCTACTCATCGGTTTAGGCACAGGCAGTATTATCTGCTTCGCATGGCAACAGCGCCAAAAACAACAAGTCCGTAGAATGCTCTATTCCTACAGCGAGAACCCCCTAGAGAATGCCCCCTTTGCCCCCCTATCTTCCGTCCGCCGGGAACTAAAATATCTCTACGAAAGTAAACAAGAACTCCAACAGGAAGCCAAACAATGGTACAAAATCCTGGAAAATGCCCCCTTTGGTTACCTGTGGGTCGATGAAGACAATCAACTTCTGTGGTGCAACCAACAGGCCCGCAGCATTTTACATCTCAACCGTTGGCAACCCGACCAAATTCGACTCCTCCTCGAATTAGTCCGCTCCTACGAATTAGACCAACTCATTGAGCAGACCCGTTCTACCCAAAAGCCCCAAAACCAAACCTGGGAATTTCACCCCAGCCATGATGCTCAAACCCGTGCCGATAGTCTTGGCAATTCTGTCCATTTACGGGGTTCAAGCTTGCCGATGTCCCGGGGTAATGTGGTGGTGTTTCTGGAAAATCAAGAATCCTACTATGTGTTTAAACGTGCCCAGGAAAAACTCTTATCGGATTTGACCCACGAACTACGTACTCCCCTGACTGCCATGCGACTCTTGATCGAGACTCTAGAGCCAAGGCTGGAAGGTCAAAATCAAAAATGGTCGCAACAATTACTCAAGGAAACCAATCGTCTCTATTATCTTGTGCAGGATTGGTTAGAAATTAGTCGTCTCGCCTCCCATCCTCACCAAGTTCTGAGCGATCGCACCTTTGACCTCGTGACCCTCATTCACGAAACCTGGGAGACCATCAAACCGATCGCCGATCAAAAAAATATTACCCTTGCTTACAAAGGATTAGAAAATTTGACGATGCAAGGGGATAGCGATCGCCTCACCCAGGTGTTTATTAATCTTTTCGATAACGCCATCAAATACAATCCGCCAGGGGAAACCATTACCGTCGCCCTAGAATCCCCCGACAATACAGAAAACACAGAAACCGTCACCATCGATGTCATTGATCAAGGTAACGGTTTCGCTTCAGAGGATTTACCTTATATTTTCGAACGTCTTTACCGAGGCGATCAGGCAAGAGTCCGGGTCAATGGCGAAATTAATCTCCACCAAGGCAGTGGACTCGGCTTGGCGATCGCCGAACATATTATCCTCGCCCATGGCGGTCAGATCTCCGCCCAAAACCACCCCCAATACCGAGGTGCATGGCTACGGATTACCCTGCCAATCGCCACACCTAGCGAGGATCCTGATATTTAATCTTTTCCCACACAACGGTGCTGACATAGATAAACAGCAAAAAGTAAATTTGTATTGCCATTTTGAACCTCCCACATCTTGATAAACAAATCCACAATCAACAACAGTAGTTAGCACCCAAGACAGCTAATCCGTGAAAAAAGTTGCCACTCTCTTCAACTTCATAGATTTCAATTCCGTAAAATCTATAGATTTAAATTTACAGTTTTAAACTCATAGATTTAAATGCATAGATTTAAAGATCCGCCAATTCAAATTTGAAGTGCAACACCTAGGGTCTTTCTGAAGAGGGACTCATAAGGATATTCTGATGTTAAGTAAAACAATAAGAAATCCCTATGAGTTACACCCATTTTAGCATCTCAGA
>JBIKYI010000450.1:0-3307 GCA_044355355.1 Limnothrix sp.
CTTGTCCGTTGGGAATATAACTTCAAGCCAGAACCTGGCAGCCGTGAAGCAGAACTCTACGAGCGTTTTCTCAGACCCCAGGATTGGGCAAATTGGGAAGCTTAAAAGCGATAACGTTTCGATAACTTTTTGATACTTACGGGAATGTCTGGGGTGATCATTGTCGGCGATCGCCCTAGACCTCCCAACGCTAATCACGCAAAAAACAAGGATTAGCAGACTTGGTAAGCAATATTGAGTATGATGGGACATGACTTAATAAGCCGGTCTTATTTCTGCTCAAAAAAATGGGAGGTCTGTGTGATTCCGATCGATCAAGTAACACGCACTGCATCAGACGGAACAACAATCATTGTGTTAATTCCGAGTGGGCGACTTGACATTAGAACAGCATGGCAATTCCGCTTAGAACTGCAACAGTGCATTTCTAAACTGAGTCCCCATGTTGTCATCAATCTGAGCCAAGTCAGCTTTGTCGATAGCTCTGGCTTGACAGCGCTCGTTGCTGGCATGAGAGATGCAGACAAAAATAAAGGTAGCTTCCGCATTTGCGAAGTCCACCCAGAATCCCGCCTAGTATTCGAAGTGACAATGATGGATTCCGTGTTCGAAATCTACGACACAGAAGAAGAAGCCTTAGAAACCTTGCCCAGAGGTAAAGCTTCCGCAGGTGTTGGTTCAAGCAGCAATGCCATTGATGTCTAAGGTCATGCCCCCCTAGCATTGATATTTCATTTATGGGTCATGTGCAACCAACATCGTATTTTGTCCAGATCTGCTGCGATCAATGCATTGTATAGGGTCTAGCATCTTTCCAGACATCACATACTGAACATATATACCTGTACATAAATCACACAAGATACAATCTCTAGACCAAAATGTGTGCATTAACCCGTATATATAAGGCAATGGATGCTAATACAACGGTCAGGAAATTTCTGCGGTAGTGGCCGCGCAATCCTATGGGACGTATTTTTTCATCTTCTTCATATTCCGTCTGGTTCCTCGCCGGAGCTATCTTCTTCTCAGGTTCTCAACTCATTAATCCGCAAGCAGTTGGGGCGCAGATTTCGCCTATCTATGAAATTAATTCGCCGCCCCCCCCCAGCCTAGAAGAGGAAATTGACCTCCGCCATGAAAATCTAAGGGTGACCTCATTACTAAAAAATTGGGACGGGGATTTGTGGGTCGGTTCTTGGCAGGGTTTAAGCCGCATTAATCCTAATACTGGCGCAATTTTAAAACGCGTGGATTTGACGAACTATAATGTCGAAGCCCTAGCCATGGATAAGGCAGGGCGTATTTGGGTGGGCACGACTCAAGGTTTGTTGCGAGTTGATTCCCGTAGTAATGAGGTGACAAAGCAAAATATTTTGTTGCCTTCTAATCGGGTGGTTTCTCTGCTGGTGGATCGGCGGGGCTATCTGTGGGTGGGTACGGATCAGGGCTTGGTTTTAATTAGTCCGGATCAGGGTTTGGTGATGACGACCCTGAAGAAATTACCAGGTTTACGTCCGAATGCGATGACGCTGGATCAGGAGGGAAATCTCTGGCTAGGTACACTGCTGGGTTTGGTGCAGGTGGATACGGCGACGGCTTATCCGATGCAGACGATTCGTAATATTACGGGCGAAGTGGTGAATAGTTTAACGACGGCGGCGGATGGTTTGTTGTGGGCAGGCACTTTAAATGGTTTGTTGGTGATTGATCCTGGGACGGGGGAGATTTTGCGGGATGTAACTCCCATGCGCGGCAAGAATGTGACGGCGGTACGGTTTGGTGAGGATGGTACGGTCTGGGTCGGGACTGATGAGGGGATTGTGCGGCTGAAGGCGGATAGTGGTGAAGTGCTGGGTCGGGTTGCTCAGTTGCCTTCTCAGCAGGTGTATACTTTGGCTCCGGATGTGGGGAATAAGCTTTGGGTCGGGACTTATCAGGGGCTGGCTTGGGTTAGTTTGACGACGGGTTTGGCTAACCCTCACTATGGGTTTACGCAACCTTAGGGGATATTCATGGGGGTTACGCCGCAAAAGTTACAGGGTTATAAGGATGCATCTCGTCCGATTGTGATGTTGACGGCTTGGGAATATGCGATCGCCAGACTGGTGGATCAGGCGGGGGTCGATGTGGTGTTGGTGGGGGATTCTTTGGCGATGGTGGCGTTGGGTTATGAAAATACGCTGCCTGTGACGCTGGATGCGATGATTCACCATACCCAGGCGGTTTGTCGTGGGGTCAAGAATGCTTTGGTGGTCTGTGATCTACCGTTTTTGACTTACCAAGAAAGTGTGTCCCAGGCGATCCATACGGCGGGTCGGGTGTTGAAGGAAACGGCTGCCCAGGCGGTGAAGTTGGAGGGGGGCAATCCGGCGATCGCCGCGACGGTGGATCGGCTGACGATGTTGGGCATTCCTGTGATGGGTCATGTGGGCTTAACGCCGCAATCGGTTCATGCGTTGGGTTATCGACAACAGGGAAAAACGGAGTCAGAGGCGGAACGAATTCTCCATGAGGCGATCGCCCTGGAGCAGGCGGGGGCATTTGCCATTGTGCTCGAACATATTCCCGCCGATCTTGCCCAAAGCATTACTCAAAAATTAACCATCCCCACGATTGGGATCGGTGCGGGTCAGGGTTGTGATGGTCAGGTGTTAGTCACGGCGGATTTATTGGGTTTAACGCCCAAGGTTCCCCCATTTGCAAAACAATATTTAAACCTCAGTGAGCTAATTACTGGGGCGATCGCCACCTATAGCGACGACGTGCGCCAAGGCAAATTTCCGGTAGATAATGGGTAGTCTTGCACCTGGTATTTGGCAAAATCCTTGGTTGAAACTCGTCTGGGCATTCATTGGCGGGTTAATGATGGGCATGACTGCTGCCCCCTTTGGCGCTTGGTATTTGGCTTGGTTGGCGATTATTCCCTTTTGGTTGTTAATTCATCAGCCTAACCATTCAGCCCCCATTGCGCCCATACAAAAAATTTCTTTTCGGTACATTAAAACTCTCATTTGTACCTATCGCCAACCTCTTATTTATAGTTTAATTTGGGGCTTTGGTTACCAAGGTTTAACCCTATTTTGGATCACTGGTATTCACCCGATGACCTGGATGGGAGTGCCTTGGTTTTGGAGTCTTTGTATTGCCATTATTTGTTGGTTAATTATTACGATTTGGGGCATGGGCATTCCTTTTTTGTGGACAGTGGGAATGCTATTTTTTCAGCATCAAGCAATTTCTCTGCAAGGGTCTTGGCAATATCGTTGGAGTCGCATTCTTTACGGCACAGCCTTATGGTGTGTGA
>JBIKYI010000451.1:0-3303 GCA_044355355.1 Limnothrix sp.
GGACAATCCTGCTCCCATCGTTTTGTCGGGTTATCCTGTGCCTTGTTGTCCCCATGAACTAAAAATTCTTTCGGCTCAGGAAGCGGTAGAAAAACTCATCGCTGCATAGTTTTTTCTTCGCTTCATTTTTCGAGTAAGGGATACCTCATAAAACGCTCAATTGCTGATCGTTTTTTGCCTCATTTCAAGGTAACCTTAATTCATAATTTTTTATCCGTTTAGACTTTCTGTATTGGGGGGTCTTTTTTTTGGCAAAATCTTTGGACAAAATCATGGGCAATTAGGCAATAGAAGCGCTTTTTGGGGTTCCTTTTCAGGCATTTGTTCGTGATTTAGCCAGAAGAACAACACACCCAAGGGCGATCGCCTATGTCTGCAATCCCTAAAATGACAGGTATAAAACCGAAAAAAAGGTCACCCATTTGCCCAAAAGACAACAGAGGTGAACCCTGAGAGTAACAACAGAAGACAAACACATGACGCAAGAAAAAATACTCTGCCAAAGAATGATCAAAATCATGGAATAGATCTTCCCCAATGATAAGGATGACCAAAACCAATCCCCCAACAGAGTATTTCCTCAACGCCAAACCTTAAGATCCGACAATACCACCATCCTTACGGGTAATCACAATGGTGCAATCACGGGGTATAGCACCATTCGGATCCGCAGGGTTATTCATCGCAGGGAAGTTCGAAGCTGCGGGCGAACCATCACCCGGATGTTGGGTATTGCAGAATAACGTGCGGCGATCAGGCGTAACCGTCAGACCTGTAATTTCATCACCTGTTACCCCTGTGAACAAGCGGCGAATTTCCTTGGTTTGGGGATCCGCAACCAGCATTTGGTTGTTTAAGCCATCTTTTTGTCCACCATCAGTCTGGATAAAGAGACGACCATCAGGATCTGCCCATAAACCATCCGGCGAGGCGAACGATTCCTCTGTGCCGTGGGTATCTTTGGCAAGCACAAAAATATCCCACTGGAAAGTAGTGCCCACATGGCGATCGGCATCGCGCCAACGGATAATATGACCATCTGCATTGGGGGCTAAGGGGTTTGCTGCATCGGCAACAGTCCGACGGCTATTGTTCGTGAGGGTGCAGTATACATCCCCATTGGGAGCAACCGTTGTCCATTCAGGACGATCCATCGGTGTTGCTCCAGCCGCATCAGCCGCAAGACGAGCATAGGTTAAAACTTCCGCTTGGTCGTTAAATTTTGCCTGTACCTTCGGGTTATTAAGGCTCAATTCTAACCATTCGCCGGAGCCATCATCGTTAAATTTTGCGGCATAGAGGATACCTTCATCCAGGGGACTCTTGCCCTTATCCCGCATGGCTTTCCAGTTTTTGTCGGAAACAAATTTGTAGATGTAATCGAACCGTTCATCGTCGCCCATATAGCAGACAATCTGACCACCACGACCTTCTATAACGGCAACGCCTTCATGCTTAAAGCGACCGAGCGCGGTACGCTTCACAGGGGTTTGGTCTGGATCCATTGGATCAATTTCTACGACCCAACCGAAACGATTTTCTTCGTTTTTGTAATTCGTTTTGGATAGATCAAACCGGGCATCAAATTTTTCCCAGCCATACCCAAAACCACCGCGACTAAAGCCATACCGAGACTGGGCTGCCGTCGGAGTCCAACTGCCTGTTGCACCGAAATAACCATTGAAGTTCTCTTCGCAAGTGAGATAGGTTCCCCAAGGCGTATGACCATTGGCGCAGTTGTTGACAGTACCAGCGGGAGCATTACCGGCTGCAGTTCGTAAGAGAGGGTGTCCGGCAACGGGACCGCTAAAGGTTACAGGGGTGTTGACATGGATACGCCGAGATTTATTGCTGCGCACAACTTCCCAGATGCCACGATTATTTTTCTTGATTTCGACGACAGAAACGCCATGGGCATGTTGGGAGAGACGTACATCTTCTAGGTTTTCGGGCGCGGATTTGCCGAGGATATGATCGTTGCCACCGAATTCATGGTTGATGGCAAGCATTCCGTGGTTATTGTTTTTACCGATGGGGAAGAACCACATGCCGTCGTGACCAATCCCAATTTGTTGGGCTTGTTCGGCAGCGGTTGGGCGGCGGTTGGGATTACCGTCATATTCGGGACCTCCCGGTTGTAGTGGTGTGCCCCAAGGAATTAGTACTTGATATTCATAGTCGGCGGAAATGCTGGGTACGGGGCCATTGCCTGCACTCAGGGGAACGGCATCAAAACCGATTAGGGTACTTTTGCCTTTTGCTGCTTGTTTTGTCACCGCTGCATTGACGGTTGCTGGGGTGGGGTGGAGTACGTTTTCGCCGGCGATCGCCCCGATGAAACCTGCCGCCGAGAGGAACATCGTTTGCTTAAGCATGTTACGGCGGGAGATACGTCCCTTCAGCACATCATGGAAAGAACGATTTCCGGAAAAATTACTTCTGCCGTCGTCATGAATCATGGTTGAAAGCCTCGTTGTGGGATTTTATTTATGCAATGAAAGAGGGTTGATCAAATCAGCAGTAATGGACTTTGACATTACTTTTTAGCAACTTTTTGGCAGGATAAAATCAAAAAATCACAAAAAAATTGTTAGTCCAATAAACTGATATATCGTTGAGGATTTGCCATAATTTCCGCTTCGGAAGGTGGAGATAACGGTTCAGGAAAAGTTCTTCTTTTTTCTTGATCAGTTATGTTTTCTACCGATCTGGAATTAGTGGCTGTTTGACTGGGATTGAACTCCGGTCTAGGACGCTGTAAAAGCGCATAGGAGACGCGAGTATAGGTTGCCCAGTGATTGACTTGGGAATGTTTTTGCCACTGATCGCGGGTGACTGAAATTGAAAAAACAGGAACGATTTCCGCACTCTTCTGCCCCAATACAACAAGCTGAATCCCATTAATAGCAAGGTCTTGGGTAAATTGACTATCAATATAGGTTGTTGCCATGGCTTCAGCACGATCATGGAATGAGTCACTGCTGATCTGTCCATAGATTGGTAATGTCAGAGTATGGATCATCCCCTCGGCTAATGCATTTTTTGATCCGAAAAGTATCCCACTTAGTAATGGAATCAAGATCGAAAAAATGGTCAGCCTAAATTTATGTGATCGCAGATGTGATCGCATTATCTTAAAAGACATCAATCGAGAACCTGAAGAATGAAATTTAAAGGTGCGCCAATTCAAATCTGAAGTGCAACAGGTTCTGATGATGACAGCAAGAATACTTCACTCGGAGTGCGATAGTCAAGCGATTTTCTTGGTCGATTATTAATTAAATCTACCACCTTATTCAACTC
>JBIKYI010000452.1:0-3300 GCA_044355355.1 Limnothrix sp.
CTGAGATGCTAAAATGGGTGTAACTCATAGGGATTTCTTATTGTTTTGCTTAACATCAGAATATCCTTATGAGTCCCTCTTCAGAAAGACCCTAGCTGTTGCACTTCATACTTGAATTGGCGCTTGTATTTTTTATGCTGATTATTATGGTGCTCATTATACAGATCGCGGCAAGGATGGTAATGAATATGAAATTTGGATAGATAGCTATCAAGACTTACTTGATAAGTTTCTTTTGGCGCGACAAACCTATGCCTATGGTGATCAATATGATTATTTTGATCATCCGAATACGATTGGTTGGACAAGGTTAGGGGATGACGAACATGTTGGTGGGATGGCGGTTGTTTTGAGTAATGGCGAAGAGGGCAGAAAATTTATGAAAATTGGACAACCTAATTGTTCTTATGTTGATATAACTGGGCATATTGATGAATTGATTATGACGAATGATGAGGGTTGGGCTGAGTTTCGCTGCAATGCTGGGTCTGTGTCAGTTTGGGTGCTGCAATCTTAATCTTTACAGTCGTTTCAGTTGAATTTGAGAATTTCTGATCCCTCCGCCTTCGGCACCTCCCTTAGAAAGGGAGGTAGTGAGTGTCTAATGTTTATTTGAAATGACTGTATATTTGCTTGGGTAATGTGGGGGCGATCGCCCTTGTCTTGGCATCCGGTCTGCCATAAAAAAACAACCCTCCAGTCGAAGAGTTGTCTAATTTAAAATCACCTAAAAGAATCACCTAAATAGTTACTAGGTTGATTTTAAGGAGTGGTTACAGCGGCTAATTTAGCTTCATATTCCTGTAGGCTTAATGCGCCAGAGAAGGTTTCAAATTTTCCGGTTTCTGTGGATGCCAGCACAAAGAAAGGTGTGCCATTAATACCTAGTTTTTGAGCTAAGGCGAGGTCTTCTTGAACCGTTGCTTCAGCGGCTTGGCGATCGCTCGCAAACTTCTTGAGATCTAAGCCCAAATCCTTGGCAATTTTTTGGTAGAGTTCTTCGCCTAACTGACCTTGATTTTCAAAGAGTTGGTCGTGATATTCCCAGAATTTTCCCTGTTGTTGGGCTGCCCAAGAAGCAGCGGCGGCGGGAGCGGCTTGGTCGTGAATTTGCACTAAGGGTAGATGTTTGTAAGCAAGGGTTACGGTGTCTTTGTGCTGCTCCATAAAGGTTTTGATAGTGCCATGGGCGCGGGCACAGAAGGGACATTCAAAGTCGGAAAATTCAATCATCACAACTTTGTAATCCTTGGCTCCCATAACGGGCGCATTAGCGATGACCGATTTGGGATCGCTCAGCAGTTTTTGCTTGAATTCCTCCGCCATTTGCTGCTGTTGTTGCTGTTGTGCCTGTTGTTGCGATCGCTGGTATTCCTGCACTGCATCAATAATCGCCTTGGGATTTTTGCGGATGACTTCTAAGACCTGGGCTTCGATTTCCGGGTCAACATTGACATCTGCTTGGGCAGTATCTTTGTCGCCACTGCAACTCCACAGGCTAAAGCTCAAAAACAGAATCGACAAAAAGGCGATCGCCCTTTGGGGGAAGCGCTGCCGAAAAAGGGAAAAAAATGTCATGGGGTTTATTAAAAAGAATTATTCCTAGTAGAGATTGGCGTAAATCCCTCAACCCACCTCAGATGTCTGATGTCTGAGTTGCCGAACTTACGCCACAGACTACTAGTCTAGCTAAAAGAGAATTTTTTTCAGGGCAGCCAATAACAACGTGACATTCTCCGTGCGGGCGTTATAACCCATCAAGCCAATGCGCCAGACTTTACCCGCGAGATCTCCTAGACCCCCCGCAATTTCGATGTTGTATTCCTTCATCATTTGGGTTGCCACGGCAGCACCATCAACGCCATCGGGAATACGCACAGTGGTGAGGGTTGGCAGACGAATCTCCCGATCAACATGGCACTCTAAGCCCATATCTTCCAATCCAGCCCAGAGCAGATCCGCTGCATCCTGGTGGCGTTGCCAACGGTTTTCTAAACCTTCTTCCGCCACAAGCATCAGAGCTTCACGGATGGCATAGTTCATATTCACTGGGGCTGTGTGGTGGTAAACGCGCTTACCTGTACCCCAATATTTACTGATCATGGACATGTCCAGATACCAGTTTTTAACGGGGGTTTTGCGGTTCATCAAGACATCGAGCGCCTTAGGACTGAGGGTGAGGGGGCCAAGTCCGGGGGGGCAGGCGAGGGCTTTGTGTGTGCCGCTGTAGGCAAGGTCAACACCCCATTCATCGAGGAATAAGGGGACACCGCTCAGGCTGGTGACGGTATCAATCAAGAGCATTGTGCCGTGTTTTTTGCAGACATCGCCCACGCCTTCGAGGGGTTGTCTCGCGCCTGTGGAGGTTTCAGCGTGAACAAGTGCAAGGATTTTGGGTTCATGTTCAGCGACGGCTGCGGTGATTTCTTCGAGGGTGAAGGCTTTGCCCCAGGCGGTAGAAAAGGTTTTTACGTCGGCATCGTAGCGGCTTGCCATATCGACGAGGCGATGTCCGAAGTAACCGTTAATACCGATTAATACTTTGTCGCCGGGTTCGACCATGTTGGCGAGGGAGGCTTCCATGGCGGCGCTGCCTGTACCGCTAACGGAGATGGTGAAGGGGTTTTCGGTTTGCCAAGCGTAGCGGAGTAGGTCCTTGACTTCTTCCATGATCTCCAGGTATTTGGGATCAAGGTGACCGATGGGGGGCATACCGAGGGCGCTTAATACTCTGGGGTGGGCGTTGGAGGGGCCGGGGCCGAGGAGTAGGCGGGGGGGCAAATCGAGTTGTTGGGCGGCTTTACGGTAGGTATTGTTGACTGTGGGGCGATCGCTCATGGAATTTTGTTGAAAAATTGATGATGGTTATGGGATTTTTTCGTGATCCCAATTCTCTCATATTCATGAAAAACCTTATTATCGGGGTTCGTCTAGCTTAAATATTCTTGAATCTTGTCGGACTGGTTAAAATAAAGGTTAGGGATCAAAACTTTCAGACTAGAAGCTTCTACTATTAAGCTCATCGTTAGGATAGAGGATGACTTTGATCTTGCTTTTTGACATAAATAATGTTCTATCAGCAACAATGTTTATGAACAGAATAACAGTATTAAGAAATCAGAAGACAGACTTAATTATCAATATTTTAGAACGAAATAAAAATAAAATAACTTATCAAAGCGCCAATTCAAATCTGAAGTGCAACAGGTTCTGATGATGACAGCAAGAATACTTCACTCGGAGTGCGATAGTCAAGCGATTTTCTTGGTCGATTATTAATTAAATCTACCACCTTATTCA
>JBIKYI010000029.1:0-11707 GCA_044355355.1 Limnothrix sp.
CTGGTGGAAATGATGGGGGGCAGAATGTGGGTGGAAAGTAATGGGGTGATCGCTGGGGATTATCCTCTGGATTGTCATATGTCGAGCATTGAAGATTATCCATCACACTGTCATGTGCCACTGTTTGAAAATTATGATGGTCAGCAGATCAAGACGACTTTTCATTTTCAGATTCCCTTGGCGATCGCCACCGTTCCGTCTCCTCCAGAATTGTCCTCAAACACCCCAGCCATTAATCCCAACGCCAAAATTCTGATTTTCCATCCCAACTCTTTACTGATCGAAAGTTTGGCATCCCAAATCAAAAAAATTATCCCTTCCGTTTCCAAAACAACCCAGTCCACCACCGCATTGCAATTGCTACAAGGGGAACATTTTGATGTCTTGATCATTGGTTTTGCCCATGGGGAACCCATTGACCATCAATTCATCAACACCATCAAAACCAAGAGTTGTAATCCTCGACTCATGGTGATGTTCCTCAACCAATTGCACCGTTCCCTCGGTCATGAAGCCGAGACCCTTAAAATCTTTGATGTGGTTCTGAATAAACCTGTGCATCAATCCCAGTTACAACAATCTTTGTTGGCAACCATACCCTTGCAAGCTGTGGCGACACCAGTGGCAAAAACTGCGAGCAAAACCATAAATCGAGGGGCTGATGCAGCAGCGGAGATCACGACAAATTATCCCCTCAAAATTCTTTTGGCAGAAGATAATGTTGTGAATCAAAAGGTAGCGATTAATGTGCTGCAACGTTTTGGCTATCGGGCAGATATTGCTGCCAATGGTTTGGAAGTTCTCGCTGCCGTCAAACGTCAACCCTACGATGTAATTTTAATGGATGTGCAAATGCCGGAAATGGATGGTTTAGAAGCCACAAGATATATCAAAAAACATTGGCTATCTATCAGTGAACAGTCCGCTTGTCCCTGGATTATTGCGATGACGGCAAATGCGATGCAGGGCGATCGCCAAATGTGTTTAGATGCAGGTATGGACGACTATCTGAGCAAACCGATCCAAACTGGCAAACTAATAGCATCCCTGCAAAATGCCTACGACAAAATTTATGGATTGCCCTAGTCCATAGATGACGTTTTAACAGAGATAATTACAATCACTTACAATCAACACATAGCTCAAAACATAAATCAATGACTGAAAATTCTCTTCTTGCTAGTGAAGTTACCCTCGAAGACTTAATCGAGATGGTTGGTGATGATGCGGAGATGATCAAAGAAGTCGCGGATTCTTTTCTCGATGACGCGCCCCGCTTGCTCCAGGCTATTCAAGAGGGTTTGACGACTAAGAATGCGGAACTGGTTGAGCGGAGTGCCCACACGATTAAGTCCAGTAGTCGGATATTTCGGGCGGAGCAGTTTGCGCGGCAATGCCAGACGTTGGAGGATCTGGCTCGGGCGGATGATTGGTCAGCGATTGAATCAACATCTTGCCAATTGTTTGAGGATTATCAGGTGATTGCTGATGCCTTAAATCTTAAGCTCAGCCAATTGTAGAAGGTTTTCTGGCATGATCACTGGCGATCGCCGACGACAAGGAACAAGGTTTTTGCTTTCTACCCAGGTTTGGCTAGGGCTATTTTGTGGTGTTAGTCCGATGGTGGTCGCCCTGGAACCCCTTGACCATCTACCGATCGCCCAGCCGGAAAGACCTGTGGTGGATGTGGATGTGCAGCGGCTACGAATTGGCGATCGCCTGTGGGAGGGAGGGGATCAGGAGACAGCAAGGGAATATTACCAAACGGCGAAACCCACCTTTACCGACCAAGCGATGCGGCAAACCCTTGAAGCCAGTTCTGATGCCGCGAGTTTGTCCCCCGCCGGAGCCGTGTACTGGCGGAATGCCCAGGCTGGCATGGAGCAGGGGTTAACCGGAAAAACAGCCGTTTCGCTGGATTTATTAGTCACAGAAGCTCCCTATTTTATTCCTGGTCGCATTGCCCAAGTCCAACAGTTACAGGCGGTGGAGGACATAGAAGGGGCGACAGATGCTTTGGGGAATGCCCTCAGTGGCTATGGCAATTCCGTGGAGTTGATGACCTTTGCGATTGAGTTTTATGCCGAGACAGAACAATGGTTAGAGGCTTCCCTGGCGGCGCGTCAGTTTGCCCTGTTAAATCCGGAGCATCCTCAGCAGGCGGAATTTACGGCATTGGCGGATCAATATTGGGAACGGTATCAATCCTATTTGCGGGCGGAATTGCGGGGGAATGCCTTCGCCAATATTTTGACGGGAGCCATTGGTTTTGCAGTTACCGGGAGTTTACTGGGACCGATTACTGCGCTGGAAAGTTCGGCGCTGTTGTTACAGGGGGAGGAGGCGGTGGGCGATCGCCTGACCCCCTTCATCGGACAGGATCGCTTTAATTACGAATATCACGTCATCCTGGACGATGCACTCAACGCCTTTGCCCTACCCGGTGGCAAAGTTTTTATTTATACTGGCGCTCTACTCGAAACCCGCTCCGAATCAGAACTGGCGGGCTTACTCTCCCACGAAATTTCCCATGCCGCCCTCTCCCATGGCTTCCAACTCGTCACCCAGGGCAACCTCACCGCGAATATTGTTGGTAATTTACCCTTTGGACGCATTGCTACCAACCTAATCGTGATGAACTATAGCCGCGATATGGAACGCCAAGCCGATGCCCTCGGTACAAGGATCTTAGCCGCCAGTCCCTACGCCGCCGATGGACTCTATAACCTGACCATGACCCTGAAAAATAGTGATGGCGATCGCCCTTCCCCTCCCCCCTGGCTATCCACCCACCCCGGCATCGACGAACGCCTTGAGAATATCAAAACCCAAATCATCCAACAAAACTACGACCCCTACAAATTTGAAGGCATTAGCAAACACCAAGAAATCCAAGCCATCATCCGTGAATTAATGGCAGCCGAAGCCGAAAAAGACCAAGAAGCTGGGGAACAAGAAAAATAAGACAAGAAGACTAAATTCACACAATTCCCGAAGGACTTTGACCTGAAATAATCCCCAAATATATTCATCAGATTTCTTTGCCCGACCGATAATTTCAACTAAAATTTGACCCAATTTACCCCCAACAACATGTCAACAGCCCCCATTATCCTCACCCAAAAACTAAAAACCCCCCCAGCAAAAATAGATTTCTCTCTCCCCCTAACCGCTGAGCAACGACAAAAAACACGCCAAAGAATCGAGCATCACGACGGACAAATTGCCCAGATTATTCACTTTCAATTACCCCGTGGAACCCATATCCATCCACAAAATTATTTTCAAAACGACGATCAAACCATCACCATCCAGGTAATCGCCAAGGCTGAAACCGTGATTACCGTGCGCTCCCCAGAGCCATTAAAACTACTCAAAGCGGCCTATCACCTCGGCAATCGCCATGTGCCCCTCGAAGTACAGACGGAATATTTACGCTTCGCCCCCGACCATGTACTAGAGGAAATGATCCAGAAATTAGGCGTAGAAACCATTGAGGAAGAAGCACCATTTTTCCCCGAAGAAGGAGCCTATGGTGGTCATCACCATGATTAATTTGCGTAATTTCCCGTAGGATCTTTTGTCATTGGAGAGATCGTAAGTTTTATACTGGTTAAAGATTCCTTATTTTTGTACATATGGTGCTGAGTCTTTCGCATGCCGCCAGAAACAACGCCTTTGCCAGTTTTCGAAAATTCATCCGTTCCCAAAAATGAAATTAAGCCTGAACCGTTGATTGATAGTGGTTTTTTACCTGTCCTGAAAAACCCGCGATTTTTAGTGTTGTGGGGGGGGCAAATTTTTTCGCAGTTAGCGGATAAGGTGTATTTGGTCTTGATGATCGCTCTGATTGCGAGTCAGTTTCAGTCCTCTAGTGCGAGTCTGAGTGGCTGGGTTTCGGGGATTATGATTGCTTTTACCGTTCCGGCGATTTTGTTTGGTTCGATCGCCGGGGTTTATGTGGATCGGTGGTCGAAGAAAAATGTCTTGGTGATCTCGAATTTACTGCGGGGCTTGTTTGTGTTCGCTGTGCCGCTATTGTTATGGCTGTCACAGGATCACTTATTTTTCGGTAATTTGCCCTTGGGTTTTTGGTTGCTGTTGTTGATAACTTTTTGTGTTTCGACTTTGACGCAGTTTTTTGCGCCAGCGGAACAGGCGGTGTTGCCGTTAATTGTGAAGCACAAAAATTTGTTGGCGGCGAATTCTCTTTACACGACGACGATGATGGCGTTGGTGATTGTGGGTTTTGCGGTGGGGGAGCCGTTGCTAGAGATGGCAGATCAGTTGCTGCATGGGTGGTTCTTCGGCAAGGAGTTGGTGGTGGGGGGAGCCTATGCGATCGCCGGATTGCTGTTAATTGCCCTCAAAACGAACGAAACGGAGGCGGATCGACTGACGGAGAAGCGTAATGTGTGGGCGGATCTACTGGATGGGGTGAATTATCTCAAACTGAATCATCAGGTGCGCAATGCCTTAATTCAACTGGTGATTCTGTTTAGTGTGTTTGCGGCGCTGGCGGTGTTGGCAGTAAGTTTGGCGGATCAAATTCCGGGGCTGAAGGCGGAGCAATTTGGTCTATTGTTGGCTTCGGGCGGTGTTGGTATGGGTGTAGGGGCTTTCTTCCTGGGTAATTGGGGGGACAATTTATCCTATCGGGTGCTCAGTCTGTGGGGATCTATTGGTACGGCGATCGCCCTGATTGCCCTTTCCTTTTCCACCCAGAGTCTCACCCTCGCCTTGGGCAGCACTGCGGTTTTAGGCTTAGCCGCCGCCTTTGTGGGCATTCCAATGCAAACGACGATCCAGGGTGAAACGCCGCCTGCCATGCGGGGTAAGGTTTTTGGTTTACAGAATAATGCTGTTAATATTGCTCTATCTCTGCCGCTCGCGTTGGCGGGTATTGCCGAAACCCTGTTTGGCTTACAACCTGTCCTCTTTGCTTTAGCTGGTTTGGCGATCGCCGGAGGAATCCTTAACTGGTATATTTCAGTCAAAACCCAACCTGTTTCCTAAATAATCTCTGGATGCTCCTACATGCATATCGCTTGGCTTGGTAAAAAATCTCCCTTTTGCGGCAACGTTAGCTATGGACGGGAAATTACAAACCATCTTTTGGATCGAGGCTATCAAGTCAGCTTTCTCCATTTCGCCCAACAAGAAGAATGCGACCAAAAATGGCGTGACTGCCCAGAAGTTTTTTTACCCTTCCTCTACAAGTCCCAGATCTACACAATCCCCAGCCCGAAATCTAGCCAAGTTTTAATGCGATCGCTCCAGGAATTCCAGCCAGATCTCGTCCACGCCTCCCTCACCCTTTCCCCCCTTGACTTTCGCCTCCCCGACATCTGCCGCGAACTGAATATTCCCCTCGTCGCAACCTTTCATCCCCCCTTCGACAGCAAACTTCGTAACCTCAAATCCAGCACCCAATACTTCACTTACCAACTCTACGCCCCCTGCCTCGCTAACTACGATCAAGTCATCGTCTTCTCCGCAATCCAAAAAGACATCCTCGTCAAACTAGGCGTACCCGATAGCACCGTCACCATCATTCCCAACGGCGTAGACGAAACCAAATATATCCCCGGCAAAAACACCTACAAACAGGCGATCGGCGCAGAACACCTCTTCATCTACCAAGGTCGCATTGCCCCCGAAAAAAACGTCGAAGCCCTCCTCAAAGCCTGGCGTTTAGCCAAAATGGGCGACAATTGCAAACTCCTAATGGTCGGCGATGGCCCCCTCAAATCATCCCTCGAATTGTTCTACAACAAAGAACATGGCGTAATTTGGCTCGGCTTTATTGGCGACGAAGCAAAACGCATCGAAATTCTACAAGCCGCCGATGTCTTTATCCTGCCCTCCCTCGTCGAAGGCTTATCCCTGTCCCTACTCGAAGCCATGGCATCCGGTATCGCTTGCCTTGCCACAGATGCTGGAGCCGATGGTGAAGTCCTCAATGAAGGCGCAGGCATTGTGTTAGACACCCAGGGCGTTACCGGACAACTCAAAACATTACTCCCCCTAATGCGCGATCAACCAGAATTAGCGCGAATTCTCGGACAGAAAGCCAGACAAAGAGTCTTAGAACGCTACACCCTCAATAACAATATTTCACAGCTCGAATCCCTATATCAAAAACTTTCTGTCCATGCCCCCATGAATTTACCGAGTGTTAACATACAGGCAAGAATTTAAGACTGCTGTTGATTTTGCCGGGATTCGAGACAACAAGACTAGACTAAGCAATCGATAAAATAAGCAATAAAAAAGGGAGGTAAAAATCCTCCCAAAATTTCAATTTAGTGTCTTTAAATTAAATACTTCAATGAATCTAAATGATGCTTCGTTGAGCAGCAGAGAAAAGCTTATTCTTCCTCTGTTTCATCTTCTTCATCTTCGATTTCTTCTTCCTCAGGGGCGAGGGTGCCGACGGGAACAAACTCGATCTTAGACTGGGTTTCTAACCAATCCAATGTTGCTTCAATGACTAGCTCTTCGGTGATGGCTTCCTTGAGGCGATCTTCGTCGTATCCGTCTGTGAGTTCGGTTTTAGCTTGCTCTAGGCGATCGCCAAACTTGTCAGCATCTGCCTCAATCTTTTCGACCTTAGCGATTTCGGTCAAGATGAGGGAGTTGGCTAAACGTTGTTCTGCTTCGGGGCGGGCTGTTTCCCGGAGCTTTGGAATCATATCCTTGGTGAAGATGCGGTTTACGTCGATGCCCATGCGACTAAATTCCATCATCTGCTGGGTCAATACAGCGGTGATTTCTTCGTTAACGCTCACTTCTGGCAGTTCGACGCTGTTATGTTCGCTTAACAGTTCGAGCATGTGCTGACGAATGCTGTTTTTAGTGGCGATTTCCGCGTTTTTCTTGAATTTTTCCTCGAGGCTGGCTTTCCAAGCTTCAAGGGTCTCAAATTCTTCGTTGCTGGCTTCTGAGGCGAAGTCATCGTCTAGTTCAGGTAATTCGCGTTCTTTGAGTTCTTTGAGGGTGGCGGTAAAGGCGACATCTTTGCCTGCCATTTCTTCGTTGCCGTAATCTTCAGGGAAGGTAACGGTAAAGGTTTTGGTTTCTTCGGGTTTCATGCCGATAAAGCCTTCAACGAAACCAGGGACGAATTTGCCTTCTTCGAGGTCGATAGAGAAGTCTTCGGCTTTGGTACCGGGGATGATTTCCCCTGCTTCGTCATCGGTGTAGCGTCCTTCGTAGTCGGCGATCGCCACATCGCCCATTTGTGCCCCACGGTCTTCTACGGGGACAAGGGTTGCTGCGTCGCGACGACGTTTTTCGATAAATTCTTCAAGTTGCTTGGGATCGTAATCGGTCTGTTCCGCCTTGAAGGAGAGACCCTTATAGGTGCCGAGGGTTACCTCTGGGGGCACATCCACAGCAGCTTTGAAGGTGAATACTTGACCCGGCTCGTAGCTGGTAATGAGATCCTCGAAGGAAGACTTGAGTTGAAAGTTACCGAGGGCTTCAATTTTTTCCTGCTCGATGGCTGCCTTGAGGCTATCATCGATGAGTTCTTCCAGCACTGATGCCTTGATACGACCGGAACCTAGACGCTGGATTAAAATCTGTTTGGGGACTTTTCCCTTGCGAAAACCCGGCAGATTAACGGTGCGGGCGAGTTTGACAACTGCATTATCGTAGGCTTTCTGGGTCACGTCAGCGGGGACTTCGATTTCTAACCCAATTTGACTGGCAGGAAGCTTTTCCTGAGTAACTTTCATCGATGTTTTAAGGCTCTAAAAATATGAATTACAACTAAAGACACTAGGCTGGCAGACCGTCTGATCGCTCAATTTGAATCTGATCCGAACGCTCCGTGATATCCTAGTGGAACAACCCTGCATGCTCTCTTTCCAAATGAATTTGGATGGGTCTTGAGCGTGGTTATCTGGGGTTTGCCTCTCTGATAATAGTATAATTAGAGCTTCTGCGTATATAGTTTCCTTTGGGTTCCTTTGGGCGATCGCCAGCACATTTGTTTTATTATTATTTTTTGTTGAGTCTTTGTTAATTTTTGATTTGGTCTTTGATTTAGTCCCCTCTTCATTTGCGAAGGATGCCATCCCATCAGAGGCATTAAAAGTTTTTTTCCCATCACCCCACCACATCCAAAAGGAGGTTTTTCGTTGTCAAAATTAGTGAATGTTGCCATTTTGGGGGCAACTGGAGCTGTCGGAGCGGAGCTGCTCCAGCTTCTGGAAGAACGTAATTTTCCCATTAACACCCTTAAGCTTTTAGCTTCTCCCCGTTCGGCGGGTAAGCAACTAATGTTCAAGGGTCAAGCGATCGCAGTTGAACCCGTGACTAAAGAAGCCTTTGCTGGTATTGATATTGTCCTCGCTTCTGCCGGAGGATCCACCTCTAAGGAATGGGCGGCGATCGCCATCGAAGCTGGAGCCGTGGTCATTGATAATTCCAGCGCCTTTCGCATGGATCCCGATGTCCCCCTGATCGTTCCCGAAATTAACCCTGAAGCAGCTAAGGCTCACCAGGGCATTATCGCTAACCCCAACTGCACAACGATCCTGATGGGCGTGGCGATCTATCCTTTGCATCAAGTGCAGCCGATCAAGCGCATCGTCGTTTCCACTTATCAGTCGGCTAGTGGAGCAGGGGCAAGGGCAATGGAGGAAGTCAAGACCCAGACCCAAGCGATTTTGGCAGGACAGGAACCCCAAGCTGAGGCTTTTCCCTATCCCCTCGCCTTTAACCTTTTTCCCCATAACTCTCCCCTAGACGATCAAGGTTATTGTCAAGAGGAAATGAAAATGGTGAACGAAACCCGCAAGATTTTTGGTGCACCGAACCTGAAAATTTCTGCAACTTGCGTCCGGGTTCCCGTCCTTCGTGCCCATTCCGAGGCGGTGAATTTAGAATTTGAACAGCCCTTTACCCCAGCCCAAGCGAAGGAAATCCTCGCGACGGCTCCCGGTGTGCAGATTGTGGAGGATTGGGAGAATAACTATTTCCCAATGCCGATGGATGCCACTGGTAAGGATCCTGTATTGGTGGGAAGAATTCGCCGAGATATTTCCCAGGATTACGGTTTAGAGTTGTGGTTATGTGGCGATCAGATTCGCAAAGGGGCTGCCCTGAATGCGGTGCAAATTGCCGAGCTTTTGTGTGAGCAAAATCTATTGCGATCTGCTGCGGTAGCCGCAACGGTTTAATGGCTGTTTTGAAGATCTCTGTAAGATGTTAGGTGTGTTGTGTCGATTCTTTTATGACGAGTACAAGGTTTGGTCGAGTAATCACCGCAATGGTGACTCCCTTTACTGAAGAGGGGCAGGTGGATTATGGGATGGCTGAAAAGCTCACGAATCATTTGATTGTGAATGGTAGTGATTCGCTGGTGGTCTGTGGGACGACGGGTGAATCTCCCACTTTATCTTGGGAAGAAGAGCATCATTTATTTCGGGCGGTGCAGAATGCTGCTGCTGGACGGGCAAAGATTATTGCTGGTACGGGTTCTAATTCGACGAGTGAGGCGATCGCCGCCACGAAAAAAGCGGCAGAGCTAGGCTTAGATGGTTCCCTCCAGGTTGTACCCTATTACAACAAGCCTCCCCAGGAAGGTCTTTATCAGCATTTCTGGGCGATCGCCGAAGCCTGTCCCGATTTGCCTCTGATGCTGTACAACGTACCGGGACGGACAAGCTGTAACTTAACTCCGGAAACCGTCATTCGTCTGGCGGAGATCGATAACATCGTTGCCATCAAAGAGGCGAGCGGTAATGTGGATCAGACCGCACAAATTCGTTGCTCCGTAGATGCCAGCTTCGAGATCTATTCCGGTGATGACAGCCTCACCCTGCCCCTCATGAGTGTCGGTGCCCAAGGGGTCGTGAGCGTTGCAAGTCATCTGGTGGGCAAACAAATGCAGACCATGATCCAATCCTTTCTCTCTGGTGATCATCAGGGCGCGACGGAACTACATCTCAAGCTATTTCCCCTTTTTAAGGTGTTGTTTTGCGATACCAACCCCCTCCCCGTTAAAACCGCTTTGATTCTTCAGGGCTGGAATTTGGGCAGTTTTCGTCCCCCCCTATGTCCCCTAGACCCAAACCGTACCAAGCAACTGATGCAGGTACTGAAAGATTTGTCTTTGCTTTAAGCCATGTCGTCCCTCCGGACAGGCTTCCTCCAGTGAAAACACAGTAGTTCGATCATCCCTTCCAGAGCTTCATTTCTGCTGGACAGGGTAGTTCGTTGATTTTTAAACCTTTTAGTGATTATCTATCCCATTTAAATTAAGGACAATTCATGAAAAATACTAAACCCCAACTTGTTTTGAAACAGACTAAAAATAACGCTGAAGTACCAGATAGCCTTGATGCCATCAAAATTATTCCCCTCGGCGGTTTGCATGAGATTGGCAAAAATACCTGTGTATTTGAGTACGACAACGAAATTGTTTTGCTGGATGCGGGTTTAGCCTTCCCTACGGATGGTATGCATGGGGTAAATATTGTTTTGCCCGATACGACTTATTTGCGGGAAAATCGTCACAAGATTAAGGGCATGATCGTTACCCATGGTCATGAGGATCATATTGGTGGGATTGCCTATCACCTCAAGCAGTTTGATATTCCGGTGATCTATGGGCCGCGTTTGGCGATGTCTCTGTTGGCGGATAAGTTGGATGAGGCGGGGGTCAGCGATCGCACCAAACTTCATAGTGTCATGCCCAGGGATACTGTGAGAATCGGTAAGAATTTTCTGGTGGAATATATTCGTAATACCCACTCCATCGCGGATAGTTTTACCGTGGCTATCCATACACCCATTGGTGTGATTATCCACACAGGGGATTTTAAAGTCGATTACACGCCCGTTGATGGTGAGCATTTTGATTTTCAGCGTCTGGCGGAACATGGCGAGAAGGGTGTGCTTTGCCTGTTGAGCGATTCCACCAATGCGGAAGTGCCTGGTCATACGCCCTCTGAAGCTTCTGTGATTCCCAATCTGGATCGTGTGTTTGGTCAGGCGAAGGGACGTTTGTTGGTGACGACGTTTGCTTCTTCTGTCCACCGGGTCAATATTATTTTGCAACTCGCCCATAAACACAACCGCAAGGTGGCGATCGTCGGTCGTTCCATGCTGAATGTCATTTCCCACGCCCGTAACCTTGGCTATATCAAGTGTCTAGATGAACTCTTTATTCCGTTGCGTCAACTGAGAAGTATGCGGGATGAGGATGTGTTGATTTTATCAACGGGTTCCCAGGGGGAAGAACTGTCAGCGATGACCCGCATTTCCAAGGGGGATCATCGTCACATCAAAATTCAGCAAGGGGATACCGTGGTGTTCTCAGCTAACCCCATTCCTGGCAATACGATCGCCGTGGTTAATACCATTGATCGCCTGATGATGCTTGGGGCGAAGGTTGTTTATGGTAAGGGCGAAGGCATTCACGTCTCTGGTCATGGCTCCCAGGAGGAGCATAAGTTAATGCTGGCTCTAACGAAACCCAAGTTTTTTGTGCCTTTCCACGGTGAGCACCGGATGTTGGTGAAACATGCGCAAACAGCTCAAGCGATGGGCGTGCCCCCAGAAAATATCGTGGTGATTGACAATGGCGATATTGTTCGCCTCACAGAAAATTCCATTGGGATTGCTGGCAAGGTTGAGTCGGGTATTGAATTGGTGGATCGTTCTGGCATTGTCCATGACCATGTTTTACAGG
>JBIKYI010000453.1:0-3295 GCA_044355355.1 Limnothrix sp.
GCGGTCACGGCGCTGCTCTCCATGCGGTGAAATGCGGGCTGAAAACGGCGATCGTTGAAGCGGCAGAAATGGGCGGCACTTGCGTGAATCGCGGTTGCATACCTTCTAAGGCTCTGCTGGCGGCATCCGGTAAGGTACGGGAAATGCGCGACCAAAAACACCTGCAAGAGTTAGGGATTAGCGTTGGTGCAGTGGATTTCAGTCGTGAGGCGATCGCCGCCCATGCGACAGATCTCGTCAACAAGATTCAAAGCGACCTGACCAATAGCCTCAAACGTTTGAATGTCGATATCATTCGCGGTTGGGGGAAAGTCGATGGCGTACAAAAAGTCTGCGTGATCGGTGATGACGGCGTGAAGAACATTACCGCCAAAAACATCATGATTTGCACGGGTTCCAAGCCCTTCGTCCCCCCCGGCATTCAAGTCGATGGTAAGACCGTATTCACCAGCGATGATGCGGTGCGCCTCGAAACCTTGCCCCAGTGGATTGCGATTATCGGTAGCGGCTATATCGGTCTGGAATTTTCCGATGTGTATACCGCCCTCGGTTGCGAAATCACGATGATCGAAGCCCTTGATGACCTCATGCCCGGCTTTGATCCAGAAATCGCCAAGCTTGCGAAACGCACCCTCATCGACGATCGCCCGATTGAAACCTACACAGGTGTATTTGCCACGAAGATCATCCCCGGTTCCCCCGTCAAAATCGAACTCACCGACGCAAAAACTAAGGAAGTTGTCGAAAATCTTGAAGTTGATGCTTGTTTAGTTGCCACAGGTCGCGTACCTGCAACGAAAAACCTCGGTTTAGATACCGTTGGCGTTGAAGCTGACAGACGCGGTTTTATCGATGTCAACGACAAAATGCAGGTCATCAAAAACGGTGAAGTTGTGCCACACCTCTGGGCTGTGGGCGATGCGACTGGCAAAATGATGTTAGCTCACGCGGCTTCTGGTCAAGGCGTTGTTGCAGTGGAAAATATGGTTGGCAATGAAATGACCATTGATTACAGCGCGATTCCTGCCGCTGCCTTTACCCACCCCGAAATCAGCTACGTCGGCATGAGCGAACCCCAAGCCCGTGAAGCTGGCAAGGAACAAGGTTTTGAAGTCGCCACCGTGAAAACCTACTTTAAAGGAAATTCCAAGGCTCTTGCTGAGAAGGAAACCGACGGCATTGCGAAAATCATTTACCGCCAAGATACAGGCGAATTGCTCGGTGTTCACATCATGGGAATTCATGCTTCCGATCTGATTCAAGAAGCTGCCAATGCGATCGCCGAGAAGAAACCTGTGCAGGAACTCGCCTTTAATATCCATGCTCACCCGACCCTTTCTGAGATGTTGGATGAAGCCTACAAACGGGCAAAAGTGACTGCGTAAATCACGTTTTATCTTGCTTTAAAATTTATCATTTCCGTAGGGGCTTACCATGGTAAGCCTCTAATTTTTTGCGCATCAAAATTAAATCGACAACATCTTAATCCCAAGGGCAATTAATACGCCACCCCCGAAAAATTCTACTTTTTCACCTAAACTTCCGGAGATTTTTTTAGCCAAAAATAGACCCAAATAGGTTGATACAAATGCAGCAATGCCAATCGTTAGAGAATAGGGAATAATTGGTTTTTCGACTAAGCCAAGAGAGACACCGACCCCTAAAGAATCGATACTGGTAACACTGGAAATGAAGAGAATTTTCCACAGGCTATGAATTTTAATCTCTTCGGTTTCTTCTATGCCTGATTGCATTTCTTGGTAGGCGTTGTAACACATATGTCCACCGACAGCGGTTAGTAAAAAGAAAGCAACCCAATGGTCATAGCTAACGATTAAATTTTGGGCAATATGTCCTAGGACAAAGCCGATCGCCGTGGCAATTCCCTCGGATAAACCGGAGCTAGCTGCAAAAAAGAAGGCCCTTTGTGCTGAAAAATGACGCACTCCCAGGGCGATCGCCGCCGAGAAGGAGTCAATACTGAGCACCAGGGCAAACAAAATAATTTCAAGGATCATAAAAATCGTCAAATTTCTCCGCAAGCATTATCTAACTATATTGCACCGCAGGATTGAGATTTTCTGAAATATAGTCAGCAGTTGCTTCCACAAGGGCGATCGTATTTTCATAAAACATCCGCGTTGGGCCAATGACGGCAACACTCCCCATCGGAATGGTTTCCTGATAGTAATTAGAGGCAACTAAAGCACAGGTTTTCATCGGTTCGAGGGGATTTTCTGTGCCAATATGAATCATAGTTGTGCGTTCATCCTGCAATGAGTCAAAAATAACGGGCAACAGTTCCTCTTGTTGGGTTTCCAATAAATGCAATAGAGTTTGCACTTGTTCTAATTGTGAAAATTCTGGTTGCCGTAAGACAGAAGAAATTCCCCGAATCAAAATAGGAGTAGAAGTACTGGTCAGCACAGTTTTTGCGACCTGCTGGAAAATTGTCCGCAGCAACTCTGCACAATACCGAAAATCTTGATCGAGGACTTCGGGATTAATTTGGGCAATTTCCCTGAGGGTTAAACCCTGGAGATGATGGTTGAGAAAATTAGAAAGAACTTCCAATTCGGTGGGATCACAATCTAATTTTAGCGGTAAGGATTGGGGTTGATAGCTATCTGCCACCACAATCAACATTACATTTTCTTCCTTGAGTCCACTGATGGGGACAAGTTGAATATATTTCAGACGAATTTGATTCTGTTGAGGAATGGTAATCAGGGCAACGTAGCCGCTGAGGGTTGATAAAATTTGGGTGGCTCTCTGGAGGGTCGCTTCTAAACCCCAGCCAACATCGGGCGATCGCCGATTGAGGGCTTCATGTACCTGCTGACGGGTTTGGGAATTGGGCACAACCAACTCATCCACATACAAACGATACCCAGAATCCGAGGGAATCCGACCAGCGGACACATGGGGTTGATAGAGAAAACCCGCCTTCTCTAGTTGTCCCATCACATTGCGGATGGTCGCGGAACTCACCTGAAAATCATATTCCTTGACAAGGGTCTTCGATCCCACAGGTTCTGCCGTGGAAATGTAGTGATTAACGGTTGCCCGAAAAATATTTTGGTGACGAGGGTTAAGAATGTTTGGTGCAGCCATAGACCGACAGGTTAACTTGAACCCGAAAAAAGAAAATATAAAGAAAAGATTAAAAAAACGCCAATTCAAGTATGAAGTGCAACAGCTAGGGTCTTTCTGAAGAGGGACTCATAAGGATATTCTGATGTTAAGCAAAACAATAAGAAATCCCTATGAGTTACACCCATTTTAGCATCTCAGA
>JBIKYI010000529.1:0-2836 GCA_044355355.1 Limnothrix sp.
TATTGACCCCCCCGGCGATCGCCCCCCCGCCGACGAACTCGTCTTAGTCATGGGCGGCTACGACATCAACAACGACGAAAAAAACGAACTCTACGCCTTTAATGGCATCCCCAACGTTTTCCGCGATCGCCCGATCCCCATCCGCCAAAACCAACTCACCCGGCTCTATGTCCTGAACATGATCGAATTCGATATCGCCGTTAACTTCCATACCCACGCCAACTTTTTCCAGGTCTACCGCACCGGACGCACCCTCACCCCCAGCGAAGAAACCGATGTCATCACCATGGGAACCGCCGAACGCCACATCCTCGAATTAAGCTATCCCTTCCCCGGCAAATATATGTTCCATCCCCACCAGGACTACATTGCCGAACATGGCTGCATGGGCTTTTTTGATGTGCTGCCAAGCGATGCATAGGTAATTCACCTGCGATCCATGCTCCACTGCGATTTAGGCAGAACCGCTATGACCCGCCAGCCAGCATTGAGTGATCCTCCTCACAACTTCTTGTTGACAAGAATAGGCATTAAGCATAATTTGATTAGACAATAACTTTTTGAGAATTATTAGCAATTAACTTGACTATGAAATTTGTAAAACCGGTAGAGCTATTTTTAACCTTAGGTTTAGTGGCAACGCTAGGGGCCTGTGGTTCCCCTGGTGGTGAAGGTGGAGAAAATGAAGCTGTCACGACCTCAGCGCCAACCGAGCAAACAGCAGCCCCATCCAGTGAAGGCGGTGAGGGTGGTGAGGGTGGTGAAGGTGGAGAAAAAGCAGATTCCGGTGATGCAGCAGTGGATTATGCTACGACCCTTTCTCTGATGTTAGGTCACTTGATGGTGGCAGAAGAGTTGCTGGCTGCGGGGGAATCTGTCCAGGCGGAATCCCATTTAGGTCATCCGGCGGATGAACTTTATGGTGATGTGGCGGCGGCTCTCGGCGATCGCGGTGTGGCAGATTTTAAGCCAGATTTAGATGCCCTGTCTGACCTTGTGAAGAGCAGTCCAAAAGCCCCAGTCATTCAGGACAAACTCCAGGAAGTCATTAAAAAAATTGATGCTGCCATTGCCGTACTGGGTGATGACAAGCTTAAGTCCCCTGAATTTGTGATGGCAGTGGTGAATGGTTTGCTGAAGGTGGCAGGTCAGGAATATGCGGCGGCGATCGCCGATGGCAAGATTGTCGAAGCCGTTGAATACCAAGATTCACGGGGCTTTGTTTTCCATAGCGAAATGCTTTATAACAGCATTGCCGATCAACTATCCCCAGAGTCCCAGGCAACCATTAGTGCCGCCTTTAAGAACCTGAAAGCAGCTTGGCCGACGGTGACTCCCCCTGCTACTCCGGTGAAAACGCCCCAGGAAGTTTTGGGTTACATTGTCGAGATCGAAGCTGGGAGCTAGATAGACAGAGTTTAGATATTGTCTGGGGGCGATCGCCCTATGCCAGCCCCCAAGATTTACTTACTTTGTGTTGCGTTAAGTCTTCGCTAGAGATTCACTTAGAAATTCACTAAAGATTCACCAAATTTAGCCCAAGGTCATGCTCTTTAAAATTCCCCAGGTTCTCTCCCCTGAAGTGCGCCAGAGTCTCAAACAAGTCCTTGACCAGGCTGAATTTATCGATGGCAAACTCACCGCTGGCTGGCACGCCAAACTGGTGAAAAATAACAAACAACTCCCCCAGTCCCAGGCGGAAACTCTCAAGCAGCAGGTCAGCAAAGCCCTGAATGATCATCCCCTATTCCAGGCAGCAGTACGTCCCAAAACCATTCATTCCCTGTTGTTCAGCCGTTACGACGTAGGGATGTCCTATGGTCGCCATGTGGATAATGCCTTGATGGGACAGGGTTGGCGATCAGATGTTTCCTTTACACTTTTCCTCAATGAGCCTGGGGAATATGAGGGGGGCGAATTAGTTATTGAAGGGGCAGATACGGAGCAAAGCTATAAACTTGCGGCGGGGGATGTGCTGGTGTATCCTTCCACGTCGTTGCATCGGGTGGATCCGGTGACGGCGGGGACGCGCTTGGTGGCAGTGGGTTGGGCACAGAGTGTCATTCGTGATGCCCAACACCGGGAGATTTTATTTGATCTGGAAGTGGCACGGCGGGGATTATTTGCGCGGGAAGGGAAGACCCATGAGTTCGATCTGTTGTCAAAAAGTATCGCGAATTTAATTCGTATGTGGGCTGAGTAGCGATCGCCATCCTACAGCAGTTACTTGATAATTCTTTTCATTAGTTTTATTCAATAGAGGAGTTCTTGCAAAAGTGATGAAACAGAGAAAAAAATCCTTCCTTGGGGAAGGTGGTCGAAGACTGGAAGGGGTTCGATCAGTTATGTAACCTATCGAGTATGTAACCTATCGAGAATCCCCCCCTAGCCCTTCCCAAGAGAGGAGTTTTCAGACTTATGCAAGAGGTCCGAAGTTTGCTCGATACAAATATGACCAATATTCTTAGGGCGATTTGGCGATCGCCATAGGACAGCATCCGAAAATTTACGTAAGCTTCATCATAGTACCGATGAATATTACTTAATTGCCGCTGATAATAGTGCTAAATAGACAATCCATTCACTCCCCACCAGCACATTCCCGCAGCCATTATGAGTACGACCACGACCCTCTATGATGCCAGCACCAATACCCTGCCCACGACCCAAGGCTGGATATTCAATAAGGTTACTGTCCCAGGCGTTACCGTCACACCCACCGCTGACAATGGAGTTACTAACCTCAACACCGTTACCGACCCTAACGCCGACTCGTCCTATGCTTCCTATGCCGGATTTGCCCGCACTGACCAAACTTTAAATCGTACCCAGGGCT
>JBIKYI010000460.1:0-3286 GCA_044355355.1 Limnothrix sp.
AACCCCATAGGTATGACGGTGACTATTTTCATCCAGACTATCTAGCCAAGCCATCCCCGCCGCTGGACAGAGATGATCCCGATGCAATAACATCGCCGTCGCCAGATAACTATCCCCTTCATTGCCGTCAAAAATTTGTTCTAGATCAAACCGTAAAAACCGAGAAGAACCCCACTTATGGCGATCGATTAAGACCACCTGATCCAGCCCCAAAACCATCACCCAGCGAGGCGGTCGATCCTGCCCAAAAATCCCATCATTAATCAGATCTTCCCAACTTTCCCCAAGAGGTAACTCATCTTCCCCTGAAGAGTCTGCCTGAGAGTTTGCCTGAAAACCTTGCCCTGCCACTAACGCCAACGACAACAGATCGACCCGTTCCCGACCCTCGTTAAACGCCTCCACCAACCACAACTGATCGGCGATCGCCCCCAACACAGGCAGCACCATCTCTGTTTTACCCATCACCCACTTTTGGCTCGGTTGCCATTGATAGCCCAACACCGCCAAAAACTGCTGCGTAAATTCCCGCTGTAGCCCTAACTTTTCCCCCTGTTCACCGCTGGAAAGGAGGCGATCGCGTGTTTGAAAATACCCCTTCCGCAATGCTTTGAGAGCCTTATCCGGTGGCTCCTGTCCCCGTTCCTGCCAATCCTTAGCGATGCCCTTCAGATCCTCCGTAAAAATGGCATGGAGATAATAATCTGAGTAAAATTCGTTTTCGTTCGCAATTCCAAGCATAAATTCAGGTATCAGGTATCAGTGAACAGGTATCAGGCGATGTAATGACTGGGTTTGAACGATCATCTCAACGATCATCCCGTAGTACGGTGACTAACTTTAAGAACGGTTCTTGCTCCATCGTCATCGAGGTTTTGATCCAACGTTGGTAGTCTTCAAAATGATTGTTGATACGGTATTGAGCATTGGCTTGTTGTTGTTGCCGCTTCGTTGCCGACTGCTTTAGATCTTGGAACTGTAGATCTAATTGCTCATAATGTCGCCCTTTCAATGCCTTGAGTCGCTCCAGTTGTTCCGTTAATGCGGGTTCGAGTTGGGCTGCAAACTGCGATCGCTCCTTTGTCATATAGGTTTTGGCTTTTTCTACCGCCAGTTGCCGCAGATCCATTAGCCCAGAGACATCCTGCTGCCCTCGATTCGGTATTATTTTTTGTCCGAGGTACGTCCGTTGGAGCGTCGTTTCTAAGGTTTCCGTATGGTCATAATTTGCCCCCGCAAAACAAACCGATACCCAACGAGTGAGGATCGGTGCGCCCCGTTGATTGGGAAAATTCGCAAAGAAAATAAAGACTGATTCTTGGGAGTTTAACCCTTCCGGTATGTCGATTACGGGGGCTTCCTGTCGCCCAAACCGGAACAAATTACGATCATTGAGCCAATCTAACAATGGGTGTAATTCCCAGAGATATTCCACCCGTGACCAAGTATTTTCCTGTCGGCGGGCGATCTCCATCTCCTGCATGATTCGTTCTGGGCGATCGCATAGTTGTAGAAGTTGGTGATCCTTGGGTTTAATCTCATCGGGTAATCGGGCATAACGGACTTCTAGATCCTTTGGAAATTGCAACTCAATCAGGCGATCGCCCTTATTGATCGAGAGATTGGGCGGTACATTTTCCAGATTTGTCAAAGCCATGACCGTGTACTCAAAGTCTGAAGCAAAAAGACTCGGCAGAGGCGTAATTTGTACTGGAGGCGTATTTTCTACGTCGTGATCTGTCCCATGAGCCGCTTCTGTGTCCTCCTCAAACCAAGCAAAAATATCAAACTCTCCCCCACTACTCGCATTCTGATCGAGGGTCGCTTCAAACTCCTCGGCACTTTGACCTGTGGCGATCGCCATTTCAGTAAATTGCTCCTCCCTCTCTGGGTCAAACATCCCCATAAACACCGAAGGATCACCAATATTCAGCATTGCCTGTTCATCCTTGCGGAGTAATACCTGAATAATCCGTTCCACCTCATCCATCCGATCCACCTGAGAACGGGTCAACATATAGCGAATCTCCGGTTGGCGCGTCTGACCATAGCGATCAATGCGTCCATTCCGCTGCTGGAGGGTCATCAGTGACCAAGGAATATCAAAGTGAATTAATTTGTGAGAGAGATAATGCAGGTTTAAACCTTCCGAAGCCACCTCCGTCGCAATCAGTATCCGGATCGGACTCTGCTCCTGTCCCAAACCTTCCACCACCTTCATTTGATCCGTATCAGACATGCCCCCATCCAACACGGCGATCGCCTTCCCGTTAAGACCAAGATCCTGAGAGAGTTGCGTTTCTAAAAAATCTACAGTTTTTAATCGCCCCGTAAAAATCACTAGGCGATCGCGGGGATCCTTACCCGTCCAAGCAAAATCTTCTCGAATGAGTTTAACTAGCCGTTGATATTTAGAAAAATGGGCAGGGGCGATCGCCTTTAAATCCTGCAATAATGCCGATAATTCCCCAATCTCTAAGCTTGTATCTGCATCCTTCCCTGTCTTTTTCTGGAGCCGTTTTAGACGATTTTCCACCGTCTCCAAACAAGCCATCGGACTAGATAACAACGCTTTTAACAGAGTTGTTTTGAAGAGTTGCGTTCCCTTAGCAGACTGTCCCCCCAATTGCAGATCCGCCAAAGTTGCAAACACCTTTTCTTCCTGTGCTGAAGCGTTTGCTTCGACCGATTCCACCCGCCGTTCTGGCACATATTTTTTTAAATCCTGCTGGACATCCTTCTTAAACCGCCGAATATAAAGCTGCCGAATGTCCTCTTTCGTGTAATTAGCCTCGTTGGCGATCGCCGTCGGATCGAGCATATTCATCAAACTCGCAAAACTTTCTGGGCGACCATCATGGGGCGTTGCCGAAAGCATGATTAACGTATCAGATCGTTTCGCTAATCGTTCTGCTAATTTCGCCCTGAGAGAAGCCCCCTCGCCCCTGTGCCGCCGAGCCACATTATGAGCTTCATCGATGATAATGATGTCCCAGTGAGCCTTCTCTAAAAAGCTGCGATACTCCCGATCCTGCTTGAGGGTATCCACCGAAATAATCGTGCGATCAAAATAATGGAATGGATTATGGTTCCCCGGTAACTGCTGCCGAATGCGCTGAATTTTTTGGGAATCTAAACGCACCAGAGGAATGGTAAAACGATGCCAAAATTCCTGCTGGAACTGGGTCATCATCGACTTAGTGGTGATCGTTAAAATCCGTTGTCCCCGTCCGCGCCGCATGAGTTCCGCCACGAGAATGCCACATTCGAGGGTCTTCCCTAACCC
>JBIKYI010000459.1:0-3286 GCA_044355355.1 Limnothrix sp.
CCATCACTTAATTTTGTGACTTGGTAATCTTGACCTTTTGTTTCCTTGGGATGGCGACGGGCATCGACTCGACAATTGAAATTTTCTGCCTCAGTTAATGGAATTTCTGTGTAGGGCAGAATCGGGATAAATTGATCTGCATAGGGGCTATCGGGGTGGGTTAAAAGATTAAAAGTTTTGTCACAAACTGCCATTCTTTCCCCGCGAAAATAGGTGTGACCATCATCATCTTTAACCTGTTGCCAGGGACCTTTATAAACAACGGCTTGGTTGCGCTCTAGACAAACACCTTCTTTGCCTTTGTAAGCCCGCACGGTCATGGAACGAAACTCGATGCCGTCGATGGTTTGCCAGGGTTCCTGTTCCCGGTTGAGAATTTCTACGCCGTAAAAGCCTGCATCAGCGAACATGGTTAAAAATTCGGCTTCGAGGAATGCCCCAGAAATGCAACCGCTCCAAAGTTCTGGATCATTCATAATTTTGGCAGTGGGTACTTCGTCGCAAACAATGTCAGAAATAACGGCTCGACCACCTTTTTTCAGAACGCGATGAATTTCCTGGAAAAGTTGTTTTTTGTCGCTGGGTTTGACGAGGTTTAAAACACAGTTGGAAATGACCAGATCAACGCTATTGTCTGGGATGAGTGGGGCTTCCCGTCGGAGGCGATCGCCCTCTGCTTCGTAATTGCTGATTTGCTCGATGGAGGTGATGGGATTATTAGCGAGCCATGTTTGTAAGGGGTCAAGGGGTAGTTTGAGATCTTGGATTTTGCCCTTAACAAATTCTGTGTTGTGATAGCCAAGTTTATCGCCAATTTCCTGTTGGTAACTGCGGGCGAGATTGAGCATGACATCGTTAAAGTCAACGCCGATGACTTTGCCGGTTTTGCCGACTTTTTGGGCGACCATGTAGCAATTTTTGCCTGCGCCGGAACCGAGATCGACGACAATATCGCCTTCTTTGGCGTAGCGGGTTGGATCGCCACAGCCATAATCTTTGGTGAGAATTTCGTCGGGAATTACGTCGAGGTAATGGACATCTTGGTATTCGGTGGGGCAGCAAAGGCTGGGTTCGTGAGCCTGTGCGCCTGCTTGGTAGCGGCTTAAAACTGCGTCTTCGATGTCGTAGGCGAGGGTGTTGCTCTGGTCTAACATGGGTCTTCCCTAGAAGTCTTGTGCAATGAAATTCTGGCTGTGATGATTATCTTAACGTCAGTGTGAGGTGGAGGGATGGGGGAAGGGGAGATGGGGAGACAAGGGGACAAGGAGAAATGGAGAGATTTTATGCCGACAATTTTTGAGGGGGTGATTTTGTTTTGTAATTTTGTTTTGTCAGTTTATTCGGTAAATCTATAAATATAAATCTATTTGGCAAATCTGTTCTGCAATGTTATTTGGCAAGTTCACTTGGTAATAAATTCGCCCTTTCTCCCCTTCCCCTTGTCACCCCTTCCCTCTGTCGTCAGGGTTCTGGCAATATGCCGCCAAAATGTCGATGCAGTGGGCGATCGCCCCTAGGTGGGTCATTTCGTAGCCATGGGTATTTTCGGTGGGGAAACTGAGACAAGCGCCACGGCTCACATGACCAAATTTCATGGCAATGGAGGCATCACTGCCAAATCCCTGGATAATTGCCTGTTGGACGGGTCTACCGATGCGGGTGGCAGCGTTGAGGATTTCGGCGTTCAGTCCTTCGTCATAGATGCCGTAACCATCCTGAGAGAGTAAAACGGGTCGATCACCACTGGCGATCGCATATTCCTTTGCCAGGGGGCAAATTTCCAGGGCAACTAAGGCATCGAGCAAGGTATTTTGACTGAAATATAACGCCCCCAATGCACCCACCTCTTCCTTCGCTGAGGCAACCAGATAAACATCCTGGGGGGGATTTTTGAGGCGTTGGGCTAATTCCAGCAAAATCACGATGGAGGCTTTATTGTCCAGGGTGTAACTGGCGATGTAATCCTTGAGACGGAAGGGCGCTTTGCGATGTTTGCCTACCACCACGCGGCTACCGGGACGAATACCAGCCTGTTGTAGTTCAGCGGCGGTGCATTTTGTTTCGAGCCATGCCTGTTGCCATTGCACGGGAGTTTCCGTTTGCAATCTCTTTTGAGGGGATTCATGGGAGACATGGCGTGACCCAAAGCACAAAATACCTGAAAGCGTTTGGCGATCGCCCAAAATATCCATCACCCCTTCCCCATAGATCCAAGGATAGGAACCCCCCAAGGCACGGATTTGAATGCGTCCGTCCGGTTCCACCGCTTTCACGATCGCCCCAATTTCATCCTTATGAGCCGTAATGGCGATCGCCCCCTGATCTGGATTTGTCCCCGCAATCTTCACGATGATATTGCCCGCCCGATCCTGCCAAGGCTCCAGCCCAAGCTCCGTCCACAATGCCAACAAATAAACATCAATTTCCCCCTCCATACCACTGGGAGAATGGTGCATCACCAAAGCTTCAATTTGCTGGAACAGAGAATCAAAGCGTACAGACATAGAGTTCAGGGAAGGGGAGACAGGGAGAGTAAGGGGACGCGGCAAAACCGAGACCGAAATAAAGCTTTTATTGAGATGATTGTAGACTCTTCCCAAACGAAACTCCCTTAAATAGCAAGCTCCTCGCTACAGATTATGCAACGAGGAGGGGGCAGATTTGCTTGATTACTCAGAAAGTTTGGGTTCATAGAATCCCCGGCAAGGGTGGATAAAAATCAGTCACCAGTCATGTATTTGTTTGATATCTGATATCTGATGTCTGATCACTGATTAGTCTTTGTTGTTGCGCATTTCCCAAGCGAGGTCAAGAATTTCTGTCCATTGCTTTTGGACTTTCTTCGGAGTTAGACCCATCTGGGCGGCGATCGCCTTATCAGCAAGTTTTTCGCGGCGCAATTCAATCATTTCGAGTTGAGTATCATCAAGCTGGTCACAGAACACTTCCCATTGAGAAGGCGTTAAACCCAAGTGTTGCTCAACCTCAGCTCCTAACCATTGGTGGACAATTTTCCAGTTGGAGTTGCGGGAGAATTTTTCGACATGGTACTTAAAGCGCTGTTGAAGATAATCCCGTTGGCGGGCAGTCAAACCAAGGATGTCATCAATTTCAGAGGCGGGTAAATCCTGTAATTTCAACGCGAGATAGTCCGCACAATCTTTATGACCTTGGTCTTCAAAATATTGGAACAAAGCACTGATTAGGCGATCGCGGGTTGCGCCTTCCGTCGGGTCGGGGACATCACTGATTAACTGCGACCGTACCTGTTGCATCGTGGCGGAGT
>JBIKYI010000458.1:0-3286 GCA_044355355.1 Limnothrix sp.
TTTTCATAGAACAGATATCAGACATCAGGTGGTTTGGTGAATAATTGTGCGTCTTAGGACTTATGCAATTGTTCACTGATGGGTTTTGATTTTCTGATTCAAAAAATATTCAGAATATTCATTAAAAAAGAGGGATAGTCAATAACCTTGCAATAGGCTGATTATCCCTCTTTGGTGCTCGATGAGTATGGTGGCGATCGCCCCAAGCACCCAAACCGTTACCTATGTCTATGTCTCACATCACAACAGACCCATTCCCTGATGTCTGTCATCTGAATATCTGACTAAAACCGTTCGACACTACCGAGGAAGACCGGTTCAACACGGATAGCTTTGACACTTTCAGGGCGAACAACCATGAATTCCCCCTGGACATTTTTGATCGGTACGTTGATGAAATTACTCGATTCGTCCGCCTTGGGGATAAACACGTTGCTATACCATTTTTGGAATTCCTTAATGTCGGCAAAACGGACTTCCTCTCGGTGACCCCCTTCAATCAGGAAATAAACGGCGTATTCGTCTGCTTGTCTTGGCATGGCGTTCTTGTATCAGAAAAGGTTGGAACAAAAATCATGAAATGTCATTTCTTGATTTAGTTTATCGTAGGTTACGGAGAATGGAATTTTAAGAAATCAGTCGATAGGGTTGTAGGCTACTCTCAAGGACAGTGGGGAGCATTTTTGCTAGTTCTGCGGCATCCTCGAAGCTTAATTGACGATGTTCGGGCAAATCAAAGGGCATCACGCCCTCTAGTTCGCTCTGTCGCTGGGATAGCAGCAAAATCTGATTGGTATGTTTATTTTGCAAGCTATAGCCCAATTCTAGACACACCTGGGGATCGCAGAGTAAACGCCCTGAATTTGACGCAATTGGGGTGATGTCGATGATATGCAGTAGGCTCTGGCGAATTTGACGGAGTTGGGTATTGTTCACACGCCAGGGTTCGGCTGGTTTCGGCTGGGAAAAGTTTAGTTCGATGGGGATGCGACTGGTTTTGTTGATTGCCTTGATGTGCTTTTCCAATTCCTTGGCGATCGCCTCCTTCGCTGCCAAATTCACCCCTTGGGCACTGACATAAATCTGTGGCTGGAGCCAGTTCGTCGCGTCTTTTTTCGTGAAGTAAATTTCCTGCGATCGCAGATCTACATTCGCAATCCCATAGGAACCACTCCCCTCGATGTAAAACTCAATGGTTTCCCCCTCAAGGTAGCGCTGAAACCAGACAGAACCCTCGATCGCCTGGGCTTCATCCAGAAAATCCGCCCTCAACGCCGACTTTAGCAAACTATTACGATTCAGACGCAGATCATGGGGACGCTGAATCACTTCGGCGATGGGTTGATAATGCTCTAAGTACCAAGCCTTGAGCGCAATAATTGCCATGGGGAGTCACGCTTCGATCAAAAACAGTACTAATGATCCTAGCAGTAAACCCCAATATCTTCACCCAATTCATCGGCAAGGTAACAAAGCGCACGGAAACGAAGAGCAACCAATTCCTCGTACAGAGGATTTAGTTTACATAGGGGGGGAATACTGAACAAAATGCGTCCGAGAAAGCTTACATCCCGTGCAAAGGGGCATTGGGCAGGAATCAGACGGCAAACGAGGCGGGCGGCTTCAGCTTCGTGGAATTCGATGGAGTTTAGCCAAAAACGGATGGACTGAAAAATATCAAATCGACGGTTCCGGAAAGCGCCGGAGTACTTGAGATTGTTACTGTTATTACTTGAGAGATCCATAGCGATCGCCCTCTGGGGTGACATAATTTATGGAGGTCATGGACTAGATAACTCGTTTCTAGAGAACTATTCCATGTACTGAGATGTACTGAATCAACTGTTTTCTCCCGACTAGGTAGGTTGAAGTTAAAGCGTTCGATTAATCGTTAAATGTCTGTTGTTGTTGAAAGCGGATCTGTATAGGTTGCTCAGACATTGACGGGGAAGAGACGGGAGAAAAGGTTGGTTTGTGCTTTAACTCTTCTTAGTATGGTCAAACATTTCTGGATAAACGGTGATCTAAATAACAATTAGCCTATGATCGTGCGAAGACTGATTAAAGTTGATGTGAATTTCAAATTTAGGTAATTGCTTGTTCGGCTAGATCTAAGCCTTTTGACTGAAAGTAAATTTACTGAAGGCAAGGGAAATGTAGGGTGACTCTATGGGGATTTAAACGTAACGGTGGAAGTTATTTTGCCTGCATTGATCATCTCGCTGAAGGTGGCGGGGTTGGCGACGGTTTTAGCGATGGTGTTTGGGGGAGGCTTGGCTTATTTGGTGGTGCGTTATCGGTTTGGGGGCAAGTTCTGGCTGGAGGCGATCGCCACTTTGCCTTTGGTCTTACCGCCGACGGTGGTGGGTTTTTATCTGTTGCAATTGTTAGGGCAGGGGGGCTGGTTCGGGCGGAGTCTGGATGAATTCTTGGGGATTCGGTTGATTTTTTCCTGGCAGGGGGCAGTGATCGCGGCGGCAGTGATGGCGTTTCCCCTGATGTTCAAAACCACCAAGGCGGCGTTACAAAGTGTTAATCCGATCTATCTGGAGGCGGCGGCGACCCTGGGGCAATCGGAATGGGCGATCGCCTGGCGGGTGTGGTTCCCCTTGGCAAGGCGAGGCATTATCACGGGGATTTTGCTCAGTTTTACGCGGGCATTGGGGGAATTTGGGGCAACACTAATGGTGGCAGGTAATATTCCAGAGGTCACTCAAACGATGCCGATGGCAATTTATGAGGCAGTACAGACTGGGGATGATCCCTTGGCAATGGTTTTTGTGGGAATATTAACCGGGATTTCTTTGTTGAGTTTACTGGTGACGCAATTTTTGGAGGGTAAATCAACAATGCAGCATCAGTTTTTGCGGTAGTTCCCAAGATCAATGTTTCAGTAATTTGTGCGGTAGTTTGTGCGGTCATCACTATGAATTTCGGGCGTACTCCGGTGAATCAGTTTCAAAAATTGCAAAAGCGCCATAGACTCCATGATTTCTATGATTCAAAGCTGTTTTGGGGCATCATTGGGGGCATCTCCCTGACCTTGCATGGGGCGATCGCCGTGGTGTTTTTAGCCAAAATTATTCGCCTAGACAGCCCACCCGCCGGAGAATTTATCGCAGTGGAATTGATGTCCCTACCCACTGCAAACCCCAACACCAAAGCCAGTGAGGTGATTGAACCAGCGTCACAAGTCCCACCGCAGCAAGCCCCAGCACCAACTCAAGACGACACAACTGGGGCGATCGCCTCCCCCCCCGTACCAGAAAGACCTAATCCCCTCATC
>JBIKYI010000461.1:0-3283 GCA_044355355.1 Limnothrix sp.
TGGCTTCGACTTTCTCCGCCGCACCTTCTCCAATCTCCACTTTACTGCCGACCATTTCATCTCTGCACTCCGATGTTTAGCCCCTTTCTCTCTTTTTTGTCCTAGTAGTTAGCCTGAAATATTTTGACTAAACAAGCATTGTTAAATAGGTGCATCGAGACTTGGTAGGTTCCGGTAGAATAGGCTCACACTTGAGATGTGATGGAGTAGAGGACGGATGTCTTTGCGGGATAAGCCTTTAGATTGGCAAATTAAAGTCCATGATTTCTATGTGCCTTTGACATATCAGGGGACGACGGTGGGTTTGATTGACCCGCAATATGCGAAGGGGATCGCGAATATCTTGAATGGTGAGGAAAGTCTGAAGAAGGCGTTGCGTCTTGCTTGTGAGGAGTTGTTGTTGGAGTTGGGGGGGGATCCTCAGGATATTAATCAGTTACGGTCGTTGATGCGGGAATATATTGCACGGACACGTAAGCCTCGTTCTGGTACTCCGGCGATCGCCGCCCTATTGAAGGAGAGACAACAGGAACTGGATCTATCGCAACTGGAATTTGTACGGTTTTGTGATTCCTATAAGTTATCACCGGATGATCTGCGGGATATCTACAATGGTAAGCAGATCGAAAGTAAGTTGTTTGCGCCCCTCTGCCGCATCCTGGGGAAAGATACGGATGAGTTAATCTTGATTTTGGAAGGTGAAGATGAGGAGGATGAGAGCTTACTTTAACCAGTTGCTATCAAGTTGCTATGGGTTCTATTGTTGCGTTCGTAAATATGAAGGGGGGAGTCGGTAAAACTACTACCACCATTAACCTTGCGGCTTGTTTGGCTCAGGAGCACCAAAAACGAGTACTCATTGTTGATCTAGATAGTCAGATTAATGCAACCTTGAGTTTGATGTCGCCAGTGCAATTTGCGAAGCTGAAGAAGGAGCACCGCACGTTACGCAATTTGGTTAAACAATCGGTTTCTTTGGCGACTCAACCCCGCTGGGCAGCAACAGAAATTATCCAAACGAACATTTGTGGGATTCAGGGTTTGGATATTTTGCCGGGGGATATTGAGTTGTATGAGGATTTTGTTTTAGCGGATATTATCTACGAGCGATCGCAAGGGAAGCGGGAAAATTTTCTGGGTTGCTGGCAGGAGATGGAAGATAATTTGCTGCAAAGTATTCTGCGGCCGATCGCCTCGATGTACGATTTTGTGTTGCTGGATTTTTCGCCAGGGGATCATCTGATGACCCGTAGTGGCATTTTGGCGAGTGATTATTATGTGATTCCAGCGAAGCCGGAGCCTTTGTCGGTGGTGGGGATTGGCATTCTGGAGGGGCGCATCAAACAGTTTAAGGAGCACCAGCGTAGTCAGATTGAGTTGTTGGGGATTGCGTTTACGGCTCTGGGACGGACGACGAAAATGGCGGATCAAGTGCAGGAACGGCTGGAGCGGGATTTTGGGCAGACTTGTTTGTTCCAAACGGCGATTCCGATCAATGTGGCGATCGCCAGGGCTGTGGATTTCTATAAACCTGTGGTCATGACGGAACCGCGATCCGCTGGAGCGCAAGCCTATCAACGGCTGACCAAGGAATTTCTCTACCGCTGGCAGCAAGCACAGGTAACAACGGGCAAATCATCCTGATACCTAGGGGATGTTGTCGAAAAATGTAGTATCGATGAGCTGCAATCTACTACTTATTATGCGTTCTACTTATTTGGGTTTGATTTTTGTTTCGGCTGCCTTGGCGATTGGGGGTTGTACGCTCCTGAATGCGGAACCTTTTACGAACCAAGTTAATCCTCCTGTCAATCCGATCGATGCCCGTGCGATCGCCCTGCAACCTGCCCCCGCTGCGCAAGCACAAACAAAACCTGCCGTATCCCAAACAACGGTGACTCGCTACAAGATTGACGATCAATGCCAAGCCTTACAACCGACGGATCTCACTGTTCCTGCTGCAACGAGCCTTGATAGCACCATTCAAACCATCGTGGGCGATCGCAGCAATGGCAATTTTCGGATTTCTGGTTACCGGATCAACCGTGATGCTGCCACCAAGACTGCAACCCTCGATCTCCGTTTGCCTCCGGATTCTGCCCGCTCCATCTATTCCCTGTCCCACTGCGAACAGTTTGCCCTCCTCGGCGAATTACGACAAACTCTGATCGCCAATAGTGCATGGCAAATTACAACGGTTAATTTTCAGGTGCAGGGAGAAAATATTGAGTATTGAGTTAGGGGTAATAAGTAATGGGATGTGAAGTCTTGAATATGAAGCGCATCGATGCAGACTAAAGGTTTTCGCTGCTGTAGCTCACCCCTAGACGGAAATCGCTTTGGGGTTGCACGGTAATAATTTCCTGGGCAGCGTTAGCGGTTTCGACACAAATCATGCGCTGATAATCGTTGTCGCCTAAATCCCCCATGGCGATCGCCTTGTCGATCCAGGGATTCCACACGATTGCGGTCGTACTATTTTTTGAAGTGATCCGAATTTTGCGCCCAAGGGCTGGATCGGCAACGGTTAATTCCGTCGGCGCACCCATATAAACCCGGTCTACTTCGGCGGCGATCGCCACTTCCCCCAATTGCGTTTTCACCTGCTCGCCATCCACCTTATCGATATAGTTGCAACCATCCAAGCCCAAGACCTTCACCTGTTGCACATCGCCAATATTGAAATAAGTGTGCAATGCCTGGGTAATTTCAAACGCCTTTTCGCCTGTGTTGCGGGTAATTAACTCCAGGTCTAAAGTTGTGCCCACCGTAATGGCGATCGCCAACTCAAACCCATAATCCCAAACCTGGCGTGTGTCCGGCGTATCCGTCAAAGTCAAAATCACGCGGGTGGCTCCGGTGGTGGTCGTTTCGGTGCTGCTCACCTGCCACATCATATTACGGGCGACCCCATGGCTGGGCTTACTGGTTTCCGTTGGATGTCCCCCAAACCACGGCCAACAGATGGGAATACCACCCCGCAAAGCTTTCCCCATTTTGAAGACAGCGCTATCACTGAAATAGAGTAAATCTTGCGCCGCCCCCACAGGTTTAAACGCCATCACATGCCCCCCATACAGCGAGATCAGCGCCGTTGCACAATCATTGGTGATCTCAATTAACGGAAAACCACTGACCTTTTCGCTAAAACTGAGACTACCTGGAATGCCGAAATCCTGATTGAGTTGTGAGATATCCATGGGTTTACTGGGGATGTGACCGAGAGGAATTTGCTCTAATTCTAGGTAATTCCACAAATATTCTCAGGATGTAGCTTCTACTC
>JBIKYI010000463.1:0-3272 GCA_044355355.1 Limnothrix sp.
AATGCGATCGGGGGTGTAGGTGTCAGGAATCTTCACCGCAGAGGGGCTGGAACAACTGACGAGAAAAGTGGTGACAACCACTAACAGCAAGGATAAAACTGACCGTAGACGTAACATCATGGTGATTATGTATTAAGCTCTTTGACGTTATCAGGGTTTAAATTGCCCTAATCATCTCATAAATAGGACTGATGAAAAGTCCTTCGGCGGGAAGATTGTCTTTTTTTTACGAAATTCTCTGTCAACCTTCGTCAATTTTCTGGAGACCTTACCCAAAAAATCGACTCAAATGGGGGGCGATCGCCTCAGCAAAATGCTCCTGGGGATAATGTTTCGCCTCATCCAGGGCAATCCATTGGTGATCCGTTTCCTGCTCCACCCACCTTTGCAAACCAGCATTATCGAGCCATGCATCTGCCATCCCCCAGAGGAATAGAGTCGGCTTCTGCCGCGTTTTCAGCCCAGCGACCATGGAAGTGAGCACATTCTGCAAATCGAGGCGGCGCACCGTTGCCATCAACGACCGACCCACCGCAGAGGTCGTTAAAAATGGCTTGCGATAAACATTTAAATTATCGTCACTAATCACAAAACCACTGCCCCCCTCCAGAGTGCGATCTACAAGTAAAGGATCCTGGGTCAACATATCTCCAGCGAATGGAATGCCCCATTGTTTCATCGCCCAAGGCAATTTACTGGAAGGCAGAACAGGTGTATTTAAAATGACTAGGCGATCGCACATTTCTTCATGATTAAGCGCAAAAAGAATCCCGACATGTCCCAAAAAACCTTGAACAACCAGATGGCAACGGTCAATCTTCAGAGCCTGTAAAAAATCCCTCAAAGCCACAACAAAAGCCTCTGGCTTATAGGAAAATTCCCGCGTACTCGGATAGCTCGAAAACCCAGAACCCAGCCAATCCGGCGCAATGCAATGGAAATTTGCCGCCTCTAATTTTGACATCACCTCACACCAGCTAAAGCTCTGGGAGGGCAAACCATGGAGAAAAACGATCGGCAAACGATTTTCCACCGTTGTGCCAGCCTCACGATAAAACCATTCAAAGTTATTCGTTTGAGTATTGACCTGAATTTTCTTTTCTAAAACTGTCATTGATTTATGCTGATTAAAAAAATTAGAGTCTTCATATAGTAATGGGTGGCATAGCTTTGGGATAGCTGGGTGTGGTTTGCCATCGCCTGCGCATAGTTTTAGAACATAGCTTTTAATTATGGAGAGATCCGGGAAAAATAGGATATCCTGTGACCCTTAAAAACAGTCAAAACGTTTTGTTTCTCCAGTTAAGTGATATCTTTTGAGTAATTTCATCAACTACCGTGGCAAAGTTAGTGGACGCAAAATTTTCCCCTTCTAATACCTTCATCAAACCGACAGGCACTCAATTGCTGGGTTTGTTAACGGCACTACTGGTTGGTCTATCGTTAACGGTGACTGGGGTTGAAGCCCTGCCCAATCAGATCCAGTTATGGATACCTCTGCTTGCTTCGGCGGCGATCGCCGGGGGGTTGGGATTTTGGCTTGTACCTTTGCTGCAACGGTTAAAGACAGGACAAATTATTCGTGAAGAAGGCCCCCAAGCCCATCTCAAAAAGGCAGGTACGCCCACCATGGGGGGGATTATCTTTTTACCTGTGGGGATGATTGGCGGCTTGGTTGCGACGGGGTTTGATCTGGAGGCGATCGCCATTGTGTTGGTGACCCTTGCCTACGCCCTGATTGGCTGGGTGGATGATTGGCAGGTGCTAAGGCTTAAGTCCAACAAGGGGATTTCGCCGAGAACTAAACTGATTTTGCAGATCACCGTTGCTGTGATTTTTTGTATCTGGCTTGCCCTGACCAGACCGGAACTGACGACCGTTGAACTGTTTGCGGGTTTGAGTTTGCCCCTCGGTTTTATTTTCTGGGCGGTGGCAGGTTTTGCAATGGTGGCTGAAAGTAATGCCACGAACTTAACCGATGGTGTCGATGGACTCGCTGGCGGCACTGGGGCGATCGCCCTGCTGGGCATGGGACTCCTGGCTTTACCCGAACATCCTGCCCTAACCATCCTCTGCGCTTGCCTGAGTGGGAGTTGCCTCGGTTTTATTATCCATAACCGTAACCCCGCCAAAGTCTTCATGGGTGATACGGGTTCCTTGGCTCTAGGGGGGGCGATCGCGGCGATCGGTATCATGAGCGACAACATCTGGGGTTTATTCATCATCAGCGGCATTTTCTGCCTCGAAGCCCTCTCCGTCGTTGCCCAGGTCAGCTATTACAAAGCCACCAAAGACGAAACAGGCAAAGGGAAACGCCTCCTGAAAATGGCTCCCATCCACCACCATCTCGAACTCAGCGGTTGGGCAGAAACCCAGATCGTCGGCGTTTTTTACCTCATCAGCACCGCCCTCGTGATCCTCAGTCTCTTACTCGCCTAACCCCTAAACCGAACCCCTAAAATTTATCACCAACAGGCTAAAATCGAACTACTCATCACACTGGGTAGATTGATCCATGGCATTCCTTTCCCCCATCGCCAAAGTTGAACGCAAAGAAACAGGTCGCACCGTCGGCAGAGGCATTAGACCCTGGGCGATCATGTTTATGGTTAGCCTTGCCCTCATCGGCGGCATGGGATCGCGTCTCGCTTTCCTACAAATCATCCAGGGGAAAGAACTCAAAGAGACTGCCTATAACAACAGTGTACGTCTAGCACCGAAGCCACCCATCCGGGGTAATCTATTTGATCGTAACGGCAAAATTCTTGCCACCACAAAACTTGCGCACTCTGCCTACATCTGGCCCCTCGCCCGCACGAAGCCCGATTGGGAGAAAACCCGTGCCTTATTTTCCGAGTTGATCGGCGTATCCCCAGAGGCGATCGAAGAATTTCTCGATACCCACAATGTCTATTCCACCGAACCAATTCCCATTGTTCGCAACCTAACGACAGCACAAATTGCAGCCATTGAAGAATTGCAAGATCAACTGGATGGCATCGAAGTCATTATTGAACCGATTCGGGACTATCCCCAAGGGATGGTTGCCTCGAATATCCTGGGCTATACCCGTGAACTAACCCCTGAAGAATTTCAAAAACGTAGAGGTGAGGGCTACCGACTCAAGGACTATATCGGTAAATTGGGGCTGGAACTGTCCTTAGAATCACGCCTACGGGGCGAATGGGGTGGTCAAGAAGTACAGGTTGATCGGGATGGTCACTTTGTCAAAATCCTCGGTGAACTCCCACCAAAGGCAGGTGAGGATATCA
>JBIKYI010000464.1:0-3265 GCA_044355355.1 Limnothrix sp.
GAATAAGGTGGTAGATTTAATTAATAATCGACCAAGAAAATCGCTTGACTATCGCACTCCGAGTGAAGTATTCTTGCTGTCATCATCAGAACCTGTTGCACTTCAGATTTGAATTGGCGAGCTATTTTTAAGCTGTCTTCACAGAATTGGTTACGAAACCAGCAACCTGCCACAACCTTCAAAAAAATAAGCTAAAGTGAGAACGTTGGTTTGGGATCTGTCCATGCGGAAAATATTGATTGCGCTGCTGTTTATCGTCGGTCTGGGACTTGCTTTGGTGAATATGCCAAGCCTAGCGACCCAGGGCAATTATGATTCGGTCATCCTCGATTTTCGGGAGGATTTAACGGAGGCAGAAATTGTTCAAAAAGTCGATGAACTCGCCCAAAAATTCCAGGTTTCCGCCCAATTAAATAGTGAATTTTCCCTTGGGGATCATCTCTATGTGGTCAAGGGCGATCAACGATTGCTGGAAGCGATCAAAGCATCTGACCTCACCAAAGCCACCGAATATATCGAACCCAACTACATTTACAACGCCTATAGTGACAGTGCTTACGGTGTCCCCAACGATCCCGACTACAGCAAACAGTGGAACCTCCGCAGCATTAACGTCGAGCAAGCCTGGACAGAAAATAGGGGGGAAGGGATCACCGTCGCGGTTATTGATACGGGGGTCAGTCGCGTCCCCGATCTAGAAAAAACAGCCTTTGTCGAGGGCTATGATTTTGTTGGCGATCGCCAGGATGCCAGCGATGATGTCGGGCATGGAACCCACGTCGCCGGAACCATCGCCCAATCCACCAACAACGGGTATGGAGTCGCCGGGATCGCCTACAACGCCAAAGTGATGCCCATCAAAGTGCTCGCCGCCAACGGAGGGGGAACCATTGCAGACATCGCCGAAGGGATTAAATTCGCCGCCGACCATGGTGCAGATGTCATCAACATGAGCCTTGGTGGTGGTGGAGCAAGTAACCTCATGCAGGAGGCGATCGACTACGCCTACAGCAAAAATGTCGTGATCATTGCCGCCGCAGGCAACGCCAACCAAAACGCAGCCTCCTACCCAGCCCGTTACCCCAGAGTGATCGGCGTATCCGCCACCGACTCCGCAGGTATCAAAGCCCCCTATTCCAACTTCGGCGCAGGGGTCGATATTGCCGCCCCCGGTGGTAGTGAATCCGGCGGTATCCTCCAAGAAACCATCGATCCCGACTCAGGCAAAGCCATTTTTGCCGACTACAAAGGCACAAGTATGGCAGCCCCCCACGTTGCCGGAGTTGCCGCCCTCATCAAAGCCGCCGGGGTAAACGAACCGAGCGAAGTCCTCAAAGTCCTTAAACAGTCCGCCCAAACCGTCAAAGAAGATCCCTTCAATCACTACGGTGCAGGCTATCTCAACGCTGGCGAAGCCGTGATCGAGGCAGTCAAAGGCAAAATTACCTTTAAAGATTTCTTCCGTTGGTTGCGTGATAACGGCTATCTCAGCCCAAGATTTTGGATTGACGGCGGCACGATCGCCCTCCTCCCCAAAATCGCGATGGTACTAGGCTCCTATCTCCTCGCCTTCTTCCTGCGTAACTATTTCCCCTTTGGCTGGGGTTGGTCGCTCAACAGTGGACTCATCATGGGCAGTTCCGGCTTATTTTTCCTCAAGGGCTTCTACATTTTTGACCTCTCCCAAGCCCCCTTCCGCATCCTCGGAAGCTCTGTGCCAGAGTTGGGTAGTGCCTTTAATGGGAGTGCTGTACTGAATCCCCTCTTTGCGAGTGTACTAATTCCCTTTGGACTATTGCTCCTAGTAGCAGGCACAGACATCGGTAAACGCTTTGGGGTTGGACTAAGCCTAGGAATTGCCTCCTGTCTAATGGTTTATGCCTTTATTTCACCAGCCGTTTGGGGATTAGGCACAGGCATCCTCGCCCAGGGCTTCTTAATCATTAATGCCCTGCTCTGTTTTGCCCTCGCCAAATTAATCCTAAGGAATCCCCTCAAAACAGCCGTTTAATATCCCTTTTCCTAGCTTGCCCCTACCCCCTACCCAAAATAGCTCCCTAAACCTAAAATGGAAGACGTAAATTCTAAATTAGCATCTCAGTCTATGCCTCCCGAATTCAGATTCGAACCCTACACCACTTTCTATAAACCCCAAAATGCCTACTGGCTTGCCCGTGCCTCCCAACTAGCCTATGCCCGCAAAGATAAAGAAGACCCAGCCCCCGATGGCGACTTTATCTTCAAGGAACTCCAGGCTTGGCACAGCGGTTTTGCGGAGGTGGTGACCTTTGAGAATAAGAGTACCCAGGCGTTTGTAGCGAGGCATGATGGTGGTGGTTTATTTGGTTCACCGGGCTTTGTGATCATTGCCTTCCGTGGTACAGATGAAAATTCAGACTGGGCGGATAACCTGAAATTGTCCGGCATAAATTTCCCCGTAGGTCGAGGCATTCCCCCCATGGGTGAAGTCCACAGTGGTTTCTATGAGGCATTTTTAGATGTCTGGGAAAATAAGGGCGAAAATGATCAATGCACGATGAAGGAACTCTTGGAGCGACAGGAATACAAAAGCAAACCCTTCTGGATTACGGGTCATAGCCTAGGGGGAGCATTGGCTTCGATCTGTGCGTTCAATTTTGCCTATGATGATGTGCCATTTTATGGGGTTTATACCTATGGGCAACCGCGCACCTGTAAACGGGATATGAAGCGTCACTTTGATGCGGAGGCGAAAAATCGCTATTTTCGTTTTCAGAATAATAACGATATGGTGTCTCGGATTCCACAACGTTTAGCGGGTTATACCCACGTTGGCACATTTATCTATATTGATACTGACCAAAATCTCTCGACTGATGTGGGGGCATGGTTCCAGTTCTCTGATCGGTTTGATGGTCTGAAGGAGTTTACGGAGCAACGGGCGAGTGGTGGCTTATTCCGAGATCACAATATCAGTGAGTACATTGATGCAATGGAAAAGAATATTGATCAAAAACCTGAGGGGATGTAACTGTAACTAAGATCTGGCTTGACCTAGGGTTGGTGGATTTTGCCTTATTTTCTGCTGATTCTAGGTCTCTCTGTTGGCACGATGCGATATACTCCACTCTGTCATCACCAACGTAAAGATAGAAAAAACAATGGTAGCGGTAGCAATTCTGGCGGCAGGGAAAGGCACTCGGATGAAATCGGATTTGCCTAAGGTTCTTCATCTTCTTGGGGGGCGATCGCTAGTGGAGCGGGTCATCGAAAGTTGTGCGCTTAT
>JBIKYI010000465.1:0-3255 GCA_044355355.1 Limnothrix sp.
TAGGGATTTCTTATTGTTTTACTTAACATCAGAATATCCTTATGAGTCCCTCTTCAGAAAGACCCTAGCTGTTGCACTTCATACTTGAATTGGCGGTTTAATATCTAGTTCAATCTTTTTTCCATCAATCGTAAAACAAATCTCAAGATATTAATTAATTTATCTTAAATTTTGATTTAAACTTAGATCAGTGTATAGAATTACAAGCAAAAAAGTATAGTATAGTTTTTTTGATAGTAGATTTATTGCATCTATATTTTTTTGAATCGGCGAAGTTTTTCATGAATAATTGAAAGTTCAGCATTTATTTATACTAATTAATAGTAATTTAAAAAAATCTCTCAAATTGAGATTGTAAGATAGTTTGATGATGTTTCTCATGCGTGATCATTGCCGCTGCGGCACTATTACTTATATCACCGTATTTTTGGAGCAGTAATTTCTCAATGATTTCCCCCATCGTAAATCCCTTTGAACCTTTACGCAGTGTGCATACTAGCAATTTGCGGGACATCCTCACCCAATGCGGAATTTCTTTGGTGGTTTCGACCTATCAGGCGGGTAAAGTGGTCGTTATCCGTGCAGATGAGCGGGAGGTAAACACGCATTTTCGTGTCTTCGAGCAGCCCATGGGTATCGCAGCAGACCGAGAAAAATTAGCCCTTGGAACGAGTTATGAAGTGTGGGAATTTCGGAATGTCCCGGCAGTGACAGAGAAACTTGATCCGCCGGATAAGCATGACGCTTGTTATTTACCCCGTGATCGCCATGTGACGGGCAATATTGATATTCACGAAATAGCCTATTGTCGGGACGAATTATGGTTTGTGAATACGCGTTTTTCCTGCCTCTGTACCTTTGATCGCCAAAATAGTTTTGTCCCCCGGTGGCGACCGCCCTTTGTGACGGCTTATGATCTCGGCGATCGTTGTCATCTCAATGGTTTGGGGGTGCGGGATAATGTTCCACGTTATGTCACTGCCTTAGGAAAATCCAATGAATTTAGGGGTTGGCGCGAACAGAAAGCGAATGGCGGCATCATTATGGATACCAATACCAATGACATTCTGGTTGAAGGGTTATCCATGCCCCATTCTCCCCGTTGGTATGGCGATCGCCTATGGGTTTTGGAGTCCGGTAAAGGCAGTTTAGCAACCGTTGATTTAGACAGCAGTAAGCTTAATACCGTCATTGAATTACCTGGCTTTACAAGGGGTTTAAGTTTCTGGGGATCCCTCGCTTTTATCGGACTTTCCCAAGTAAGAAAAACGGCAATTTTTAGCGGCATTCCTATCACTGAAACCGTCAAAGAACGTCAATGCGGAGTTTGGGTTGTTAACATTGAAACTGCAAAAATTGTCGCCTTTTTAAGATTTGAAGATGCTGTCCAAGAAATTTTTTCTGTTGCAATTTTACCAGGGATTCGTTACCCAGAATTGATCAATGTGGATAAAAATTTATTGAGCAATTCCTTTGTTTTACCTGATGAAGCTTTTAGTCAGGTAGATTTTTCCCTGATGAATACGAACCAAGCATAATCCATTCATCCTAGTGATTCGTTTTTTCAGCTTTTATTTTTATTTAGTTGCTTATTGGGGCGATCACCTGCTATATAATAATGTTCTTATCGGTTTTGTCGAGGATCAGTCGGCAAAAGAAATGGGGAAAGAACGGTGTAAACCCGTCGCTGTACCGCAGCTGTGATGGAGAGAGAGTTTCTCCTTAGTCAGAATGCCCGCCGAGAATTAAGACACATACACCCTGAAACATCTGCGAGGTACGGATGAAATTTCACACAAGTTTTTTGCGACTAAAAATCAATCCATCCCAGTTATTGTAGCGGCTTGCGGCAATAGCTCCTTTGGGCGATCGCCAATTAATTTTGTTGATTAGTCTGCCAATTGGAAAAACAAACTTAAGTCATTTTTTCCTTATTGGCATCAACTTCAATCACCACTCACCAAAATTTTGATCGTAAATATTGTTCGTAAATATTTGATCGCAAACATCTGTTTAAAGTGCGATCTTGATTGCCGTTGTAAAGGCTCAAATATTTTACACATTATTTTGCATCCTTATTCTCCGCATCCTATAAATCACGAGACATCTATCGAGACATTTATGAACTTCAAGAATTTCCAAACTCTTTCCATCACAACCATTTTATTTTTTGTCGGTAATGCAGTGGCGATCGCCCAGGAAGAAATTCCAACAATCCAAACCGAAGAAACCCCAGGAGATCAAGCAGAAGATCAAGGCGATTATGATTTTGAATTCACTATTATCGATGAAATTTTAGAGCAAACAGTCTTTGCCCCATTTCGCGAAGATGGCGTACTGAAAGACTCTAGTCGTGCCGCCTATGTGATTAACCGCGAGCAAATGGAATCCGAAGGCTATCGCACCGTTAATGAGGCGATTAAGTATCTGCCTGGTGTGTTTAGTGATGGCACAACTGGCGGACAATTAGGGGCTGCCAGTGGTCAATTAATGCGCAGTGGTAGAACCTCACAAACGCTGATTTTATTAGATGGTCGTCCCTTAAATGATGTGGGTTGGTTTGGCAATTTTGATCTCTCCAAAATCACCATTAATAGCCTTGATCGCATTGAAGTCATTCCTGGTGGCAACTCAACACTCTACGGTTCAAGTGCCATTGGTGGCGTGATTAATCTAGTCAGTAAAAAAGCTGATTTTGCGCCGGGTACAAGCTTTGAAGTAGGTGCTGATGTCGGTAGTTTTGGCTTTAACCAAGAAAGTATCTCCGTCGCCCATGGGGCAGGAAATTTTGCAGTACGCCTTGGTTATGATCGCACCTTTGCCAGCAATAATTTTGACTATAAATTAGATAGTATTGACTTTGCTGGAACCCGTGAAAATGCTGGGGTTAATATTAATAATCTCAACTTTCAAGCCGCTGGAAAATTAGGCGATCGCCACGAACTGACCTTCAATGCTTTGTATCTCAGCAAAGATTTAGAAATACCTGGTGGCGTACCCGTTTTAACCCCTGGAATCTTCAATAGTCTGACCCCCAATGCGAATCAATACAGCAACTCCATTTTGCTTTCCCTCGACCTTAAATCACAACTCAATGAGGCTAATACTTCCCGCTTAGATGCCCGTATTTTTGCCGATTTTAATAATGATTATTATCGGAATCCTGATGGTGCTTATTCCAAGGGAGATGACATCGAAAGAACCTCAATCGGGGGTCAAATTCAGCATAGCTTACAACTTACTGAAACCCAGAAA
>JBIKYI010000466.1:0-3253 GCA_044355355.1 Limnothrix sp.
GCTCTCAACTCGATTATCGGCAACGGTCATGCAAGCCCTGAGGAGCGATCGCCGAATAACCTGCACCTTATCATCATTATCACTATGGAGTTGTTCCACCAAAGGCTGCACATAGCACAAACAAGCCCGACTCATTGTCCCCTGGGCCTGACGGATACTGGCACAAATAAACTCCGCATGGAGATCCGTCGGTAAACAGGGGGGTTGCTCATCGACAAACCGCCATTTTAGCCAACTTTCCGCCCGTCGTTTCGTTTCCTCCACAAGGAGATATTGTTCACGTCTTTGATTGCGTGACCATTCCAGCGATCGCCCCAAAATCTCCGTATGCTGGTGTACATAATCCTGATGTTTACGAATGGCATTGACTAAACCATCCAGAGACTCCTCAAAATCATCGACCTCTTCCCGGAAATTAATCCAATTGATCTTGCTAATGACAGGATGCATGTTCTGAAACACCGTATGCTTCCCAGCAGCTTGGTACGCCTGCCAATCTTCATCCGTGCCATAAGGATTGCGACCCTGCCAAGTTTCACGGGAAATATTCTCCACATGCAGGATCGGAATGATGCGTTTATTCAACTTGACCGCTAACTCGATTTCCTTGAGGCAATAGGGGGAATTTACCGAGTGGGGCGCAATCACAAAAATAAAATTGTGGGTCTTTTCAAGACCGTTATTGATTTGCTCCTGAAAGTCCACCGCCAGGGGAATATCCTCCTGGTCAAACCAGATATTGAGACCGATCGCCTTGAGCCTTGCCGTGAGATAGGTCGCAAAGGTTTTACTATCCGCCCTGCCATAGGAAATGAAAGCATCAAAAAAAGAATTTGAAAGTTCCATCGCCTGGGTAAATGCTCCTAAGGAATGCTGCTGAATAATACGGGATAAATTACAGTTTTACAACTTTCGGACAACCCTCTGACAACCTGCTGAATAATTTTCTGGATAATGTCCTAAATCATTCTCAGGAACCATGGGTGGCAGACCAGACAAAAGCTTTTCTGACAGGCTCCGATGCGGCGGTATCGCCCGACTCAAGCTTGTCGATCTTGCCGTATCTTAGCGGCTGCACTTTCTGTTGGAGAAATTTTATGAATTCTTGCAATAACTCTTTTCCTGCCCCCCGGCGATCGCCCCCTCACCAACAATTACAGCACCAAACCACAGCACCGGGAACTGAGGCATGATTGTCAGCTAAATATAACTTAGTCAATAGACTACCCCATTCAGCCACAAGAATCGGCAGATGAACCGATAGAATGATCTAGACAAAATTGAAAATTAAAGTCTGGTAGCCCTATGCCTCGCCGCGAAGATATAAAGAAAATCTTGATCCTTGGTTCTGGTCCAATTGTCATTGGACAAGCCTGCGAATTTGATTATTCCGGAACTCAGTCCTGTAAGGCATTGCGGGAGGAAGGGTATGAGGTGGTCTTGGTGAATTCGAACCCCGCCACCATTATGACGGATCCGGAAACCGCTGATCGCACCTATGTCGAGCCGATCACGCCGGAGATTGTCGAAAAAGTCATTGCCAAGGAACGCCCCGATGCGCTCCTCCCCACCATGGGTGGTCAGACAGCCCTCAACACCGCTGTTTCCCTTGCCAAGAGCGGCGCACTCGAACGCTACAATGTCGAGCTGATTGGCGCAAAACTAGAGGCGATCGAAATGGCAGAAGACCGGGATCTCTTCAAGCAAGCCATGGCGAGGATTGGTGTGCCCGTTTGTCCCTCCGGCATTGTCAATAATATGGAAGAGGGCAAGATTGTCGCAGCAGAGATTGGCAGCTATCCCCTGATTATTCGTCCCGCCTTTACCATGGGCGGCAGTGGCGGTGGTATCGCCTACAACCAAGAGGAATACGAAAAAATTTGTAAGTCTGGTCTGGAAGCTTCCCCCGTTTCCCAGATTCTCGTGGAAAAATCCCTGCTCGGCTGGAAGGAATATGAGCTGGAGGTGATGCGGGACTTGGCGGATAACGTGGTGATTATCTGCTCCATTGAAAATATCGACCCGATGGGGGTTCACACTGGCGACTCGATCACCGTTGCCCCGGCTCAAACTCTGACGGATAAGGAATATCAACGTTTACGGGATTATTCTTTGAAGATCATTCGTGAGATTGGTGTGGAAACGGGTGGCTCGAATATTCAGTTCTCGGTCAATCCCCACAATGGTGATGTGATTGTCATTGAGATGAACCCCCGTGTATCGCGCTCTTCGGCGTTGGCATCGAAGGCGACTGGTTTTCCGATCGCCAAGTTTGCGGCAAAGTTAGCTGTCGGCTATACCCTGGATGAAATTTCCAACGACATCACGAAGAAAACCCCGGCATCCTTTGAGCCGACCATTGACTATGTGGTCACGAAGATTCCCCGGTTTGCCTTTGAAAAATTCCCTGGTTCCTCCACCACCCTCACGACGCAAATGAAGTCTGTGGGTGAAGCGATGGCGATCGGGCGCACTTTCCAGGAGTCTTTCCAGAAGGCGTTACGTTCCCTCGAAACGGGTCGGTTTGGTTTTGGTTGCGATCGCCAGGAAACCCTCCCCAGCCTGAGCCATATTGCCACAAATCTTCGTACCCCCAACCCTGACCGTATTTTCACGATTTACCAGGCGATGAAGTTGGGTATGACCGTAGAAGAAATTCACGACCTCACGGCGATCGACATTTGGTTCCTCGACAAAATGGCAGAATTGCTCGTCACCGAACGCTTTATGAAGCAGCATCCCCTCACGGAGATCTCGGCGGCAGATATGCGGGTGATTAAGCAACAGGGTTTCAGCGATCGCCAAATCGCCTACGCCACCAAGACCAACGAAGATGCCGTCCGTGCCTACCGTAAATCCCTCGGCGTGATTCCCGTCTACAAAGTGGTCGATACCTGCGCCGCAGAATTCGAAGCCTTTACCCCCTACTACTACTCCACCTACGACGGCACAGAAACCGAAGTACTCCCCTCCGATAAATCCAAGGTCATCATCCTCGGTGGTGGTCCCAACCGCATTGGACAGGGGATCGAATTCGACTACTGCTGTTGCCATGCCGCCTTCTCCCTCAGCGATGCCGGCTACGAAACGATCATGGTGAACTCCAACCCAGAAACCGTTTCCACCGACTACGACACCAGCGATCGCCTCTATTTCGAACCCCTCACCAAAGAAGACGTACTCAACATCCTCGAAGCCGAAAATCCCGCAGGCGTGATCATTCAGTTTGGCGGACAAACCCCCCTCAAACTCG
>JBIKYI010000467.1:0-3247 GCA_044355355.1 Limnothrix sp.
TGCTTAACATCAGAATATCCTTATGAGTCCCTCTTCAGAAAGACCCTAGCTGTTGCACTTCATACTTGAATTGGCGATTTCCTTAGGTCTTATCTACCCCAAACGGCTGTATTCCCCATATGAATATTATGAATCAGGTTCCCAATGCCGATAGAAAAAGTTTTGCGACAGTCCACCGAGACGGTTTTAGGGCAAAAACGACAATGACTGAATCTTGACGATCGCCGATAGCATGGAAGCAATACACCACAAAAATTGTATAGAGGTGGCGGGTTATGAGTCCTGGAGTTGTCGTGTTGTTGGTTGCCTTTGCCTTATTTGTCGGTTATCTGATCGGTCGTCAGAATCGACCCCCCAAAACCGATCAGGCTTTGCGGAAACCGATGCCATCTTCTTTTATACAATCTCCATTGCATGGCTTAAGCACCCAAGAACGGGAAGAACTCCGGCAACTGCTCCAAGCCAATCGGAAGATAGAAGCCATTAAACGCTGCCGTGAAATGACGGATTGTGGGTTAAAGGAAGCCAAGGATCTCGTGGAACAATTAGATTAATTGCTGGATTGTTCCACGGTGGGCGATCGCCCATTTATCTGAAATTTATCTGAGCGTTCAATCGTGATCGGCTTCCTTAGATTGGTTTTATTCTGCCCCCAATTGCGTTTCCTGACGTAGATAGGCTTCGATAAAGGGATCGAGATCACCATCCATCACGCCCCCCACATCCGTTGTTTCGTGGTTGGTGCGTAGATCCTTCACCATCTGATAGGGATGGAAAACATAGTTGCGAATTTGATTCCCCCAAGCTGCTTCCACCATGTCACCACGAATTTCGGCGATTTCCTTCGTCCGTTGTTCCTTGGCAATAATGAGTAATTTGGCTTTTAAAATGGCGAGGGCTTTTTCTTTGTTCTGGAGTTGCGATCGCTCCTGGGTACAACGCACTGCCACCCCGGTTGGTAAATGCACAATCCGCACCGCCGTTTCCACCTTGTTCACATTTTGTCCGCCCTTGCCCCCGGAGCGGGTGGTGGTGATCTCCAAATCCTTATCGGGAATATCCACTTTGACGGCATCATCCCCCAGGTTAGGCATAATTTCGACCCCGGCAAAACTGGTCTGTCGTTTGTCGTTAGCGTTAAAGGGGGAAATTCTGACGAGGCGGTGGGTTCCTTTCTCGCCCTTGAGGTAGCCAAACGCATAGCGCCCTTCCACTTCGAGGGTGGCAGATTTTAAGCCCGCTTCTTCCCCCTCGGAGATTTCGGCTAAACGTACTTTGTAGCCTTGTTTTTCGCCCCAGCGGGTGTACATGCGCAACAGCATTTCCGCCCAATCCTGGGCATCGGTTCCCCCTGCGCCAGCGTTAATGGTCAACACTGCGCCATTGGCATCGTATTCACCGGAGAGCATTTGTTGCAGTTCCCAGCGGTCTAGTTCTTTTTGCAGATGGTCTAGATTCTCTATGGCTTCCTCAAGGAGGGCGGGATCTTCTTCGAGTTCTAATAGTTCGGCGATCGCCTCCGCATCATCAAATTGAGCTTGCCATTGGTGATACTGCTCGACATTGGCTTTCAGGTCGTTGAGGGTCTGCATCGTTGCCTGGGCGATGTTTTGGTTGTCCCAAAATTCCGGTTGAGCGGCGACCTGTTCGAGGTCAAAAATTTTCGCGTTTAAAGTCTTTAGGTCAAAGATAGTCCTGGGTTTTCCCCAGGCGCGAGCTTACCAAATCCAGCAATCGCTTTAAATCTGCTAATTCGATCATAAAAATTCCTTACTCGTTATGAGGTACTTAATGGCTGGATCTGATTATACTGGATGGATCGAACCCTTGAAATTAAAGACTTAGCAAGCCTTTACAGCAAAATATGAAGAATTTAAAAGTCATTGGTTAGAATAGGAACTACCCATGCAGGCAATATTGTTGTCAGGGAAGCCTTGAAATGATAGAGTCTGCTGGATAACTGCTCATATCCTTGTCCGGTTGCAGGTAGGCTTTCCTGACTTTCTAACAAACTCTGATTCAGTATCTTAATCAACCACAGTTTGGGGCGATCGCCCACAGAAGCTCTCATTAACCCACTCGCCCATTGACAATCACTTAGACAATATGACCATTGATTCCATCCGTTTACGCAACGAATTCATTAACACCCAAGTTATTACCCGCAATACCGGAACGCGCCTAGGGGTCGTTAAGGATGTATTAGTGGATATTGATCGACGGGAAGTTGTTTCCCTGGGTCTGCGGGACAGCATGTTCTCCGTTTCAGGCATGACCAAGTACATGTATATCGATACGATCATCAAAACGGGTGACGTAATCCTGGTCGAGAACGAAGATGTCATTGCTGATGTCGATGTCGAAGCCTATAGTCCCCTTATTAATAGCGAAGTCATCACCGAAGCGGGTGAACCCCTCGGACGGGTGCGGGATTTCCAGTTTGACCTAGAAAGCGGCACTGTCTCCTCCCTGATTATTGCCTCCATCGGTATTCCCCAAATTCCCGACCAGGTGATCAGCACCTATGAATTACCCATCGAAGAAGTGATCAGCAGTGGCCCCAATCGTCTGATCGTCTTTGAAGGCGCTGAAGAACGCCTCAGCCAAATCACCGTCGGTTTCCTCGAAAGACTTGGTATCGGTCGTCCGCCCTGGGAACGGGAACAGGAAGATTTGTATTATGCACCCACTGCCCGCCCTGAAAATCAATTGGGTACAGGTGTACCGCTACAGCAACCCATTGCGCGTCCTGTCGAAACCCGTCAGCCCATTGCCAATAATTGGGATGAGGATGAGTGGGAAGAAGAGGCGATCGCCCCACCCCCACCCCGCCGTCAAAAAGCCCAAGTCATGAGCTACGACGAATATGAAGGGGATAACTGGGGTGGTGATTCTGGTGGCTACGATGATTACGGTACAGCCCCAAGAAACTATCCCGAACAGGATGTCGCCCGTGATGTCTGGGATGATGATGTCAAGGAAGAACCCTACACCGCCCCCGTCGTGAATATTCCCGAAAAACAAAAGGAATATGAATACGAAGACGAAACCAATTATTAGTCCTAAAAGCAATCCCCATTTTGGGTAAAGCTGAATCATGCGGTGATCGTTTTAACAAGTTCAACAACCTTAATAACTTTAGAAGCCAACAAGTATTCGTTTATTTGTTGGCTTTTGTTGGCTTTTGTTGTTTTTTGGTTAAGTCTGAAAATTTCTGATTCCCTAACTCCCCGATCCCTCTGCACTT
>JBIKYI010000468.1:0-3245 GCA_044355355.1 Limnothrix sp.
TGTCTTTGCGAATCGTGGCACAACCGACTTCAGTGGTAGTATCCCAAACAACTTGGGTATAGTGTCCACACATCTTCCCAGGGAGACAAGTATTGGTTTCATAATCATAATCTGCCACCTCATCACCCCAAAGATTAACGACCTGGGCAGGGGAAAAGAACGTGTTAAGTCCTTCGGCAAGGTTTTCGCCATAGCCTGGACTGTGACTATGTTCCATCACCTCGGCAGCGGCTAATTGTTCTGCCCAATCTAGGGAAATGGCAGCTAGTTCATCTGACCACTGTAATGGTTGTAACCCAAGGGGCGATCGCCAAGCATTGTGGGCATCAACAATTTCCTGAATGGCTGCGGGGGTAGACAAATCCATATTTCTGATGGCAATGCTTTGATTGCGAGCCTCCTCCAGGGACTGAATGCGCTGGGGGACAACATTTTCCTCGATGTGCTGATCCTGTCTATATTTCACACTGTACCGATAGCTCGACCCAGAAGAACGCCAGCGAATCAGCCTTGCCTCCTGCCATTCTCCTGATCGCTCCACATAGACAATTTTGCCGAGCTGTTGGGTTAGGGATGTACTAGCTTTGGTTTGTCGGGTCGCAACGGTAAAGTCATCATGGGAATTTGGAGTTGTAGTTATATTGGCATTGGCATTTATAGCTGCATCGGGATTTTCGCGGACATTGGTATTCCGACCGACGAGAGACAAGGAACGGAGGCGATCGCCCGACACATTAGCTTCCACCAAGCCCACATCAAGGTAACGAATGTTATAGGTTACCTCACCCGCACCAATCTGTTGTACACCCACCACCTGTCCAGATCGCCATTCCCCTAAACGCTGGATTTCTAGGCGATCGCCCACTGCGAACCTAGCCAAATTAGATGGAGTTTGGGCGATTAAGTGGGAATCGGCTGGTGTAACCGGAGCTGCCACCACTTGCCCACCCAACACCAACATCAAGCCACAGAACAGCACAGAGGGGAATTTCAACATAGATAGAAAATAGAACACTGATGGAATATCGCTACTTTTCGACTATCCCTGCATTTAAAAAGTTGCAGCCAAAAGTTGCAGCCAAAAGTTGCAGTTAAGCTTCATTCCAGAGTGCCCAACTATAGCTGTGTTTTAACCTCCGCCAACAGCCCCGTACAGGCATCCAGCAGTAGATCAATCACATAGGTAAAACCAGATTCGCCGCCATAGTAGGGATCCGGCACTTCACTATCCCGAAAATTTTGGGCATAGTCACACATCATTTTGACCTTTTCGCCATATTCCCCAGCCCGATCCAGGGACAAAATATTGCGGTAATTATCATTATCCATTGCCAAAATCAGATCAAATTCTTGGAAATCGGCACGGCTAAATTGTCGTGATTGTCCGAGTAATTTGATCCCCCGTTGACGGGCTGCTGCCTGCATCCGTCGGTCTGGTGCTGCGCCCACATGGTAACTAGATGTCCCCGCTGAATCGCAGATAATTTGCCCCGTTAAACCCGCTTCGTCAATGAGGTGGCGCATGATATTTTCAGCGGAGGGCGATCGGCAAATATTCCCTAGGCAAACGAACAATAATTTATAGGGTTGATCAGACATGTATAGACTCCTCACGATTTAAAACACTGTTGCAAACACTTTTCGCGCCTTATTTGTGCATGATGTGCATTATTTATGTGCATTATTTATGTGCATTATTTTAAATGGCGATTTGAACTTACTGGCTGAAAAATCCCGAATGATCATGACAAATGCACCATCACCCTTAAGAATAAGTATGGATTCTGTTGCAAAGGAAAGTTCGCATGTTAAAACAACGTCGTCGTCGTTGGTCGTCAAAAGGTCGAAGAAAGAGAGGGAGTACGAAGGTCTCTCCCTGGACTGTGGTGATGGCGATTCCCGTAGCACTCATTGCGTTAGAGATTATTGCCCGTCTTGGTTCTGGTTATATTACGACGGGTAAGGATAGTGAAAATAAACTCTCCCGTGAGGCGATCGCCTATAGTTTGCGCTTTGTGGATGACGATGAAAAGGTTTATCAAGGGCTGGATAACCGAGGTGAACTGTTGGCGATGGAATCCCTTTCGACTGCCTATCATTTGGTGGGCAATCAACAGAATGAATTTTTTAGCCTCAATGAACAGGGTTTCCGGGATGATGATCCTGTACCTCTAGAGAAACCAGCGGGGGAAATTCGGATTTTTGTGCTGGGTAATTCCGCTGCCTTTGGGCGGGGTGTCCAGGCGAATGAGCAAACCCTAGAAACTCGTCTCGAACAGCGTCTGCAACAACGGGTTCAACAGCAAAAGCAATCCCCCGGCACTTACCGTCCTGACGTTTTTCCCTTTTTTAAGCCGACCCGCGAGAAGTTAATGAAGATGCCCGCGAAGATCCGGCAGGGGAATTATCGGGTGATTAATGTGGCTGTGCCTGGTTATAGTTCGGGGAATGAGTTGGCGCAGTTTGCCATGGAAATTTTGCCCTATCAACCAGATTTGGTAGTGGTGATGAATGGTTATGAGGATTTGCTTTTGCCGGAGGATCAGGCAGCGACGGCAGTACCGAAGTTGGCGGAATTTGCGAAGGATCCCGATAGTTATTTTCGGCAATATCTACGGCATTCCCTCCAGGAAAAATTACAGAAGAGTGCTTTGATTCGGGCGATCGCCTCCCTCGCGCCGAAGAAAAAGCAATCCCAGGTGGCGGATGTCCTGAGCATTCGGGAACGCAACCAGGAATCCTTGGCGAAACAATTGCCGACCTCCGAGGAGTCTTTCCAAGCCCGTTTGGATCGCTATCGTCTGAATATGCAGCGATTTGTGAGTTTGTGTAGCGCGGCAAAAATTCCGTTAATTGTGGCAGTACAACCAGAAATTACAGGGCGATCGCCGGACAAATTAGACCCCACAGAACAGCAAGTCATTAAGGAACTCTCCAGCGACTATACGGAGAAAGTTAGCACCTACTATCCAGAGATGGTGGATACTATGCGCCAACTGGAAAAATCTTCTCCGACGAATCTGAAGGTGCTTGATTTTTATCGCCTGAATGATGCTTTCCCTGCGCCGTCCTTTGTCGATCCGATCCACTTTAACGAGGCAGCCCACGACCAAATGGCAGAGGATCTCTACCGGGCGATCACCGGGTTAAGCAAGATGCAAATTATCCCCGAAAACTACTACCTCGACTAAGACAAACAGCCCATTATTCCCCCCTGCCCCAGGGTTTTTTGTCTTAGTCGAGGT
>JBIKYI010000469.1:0-3244 GCA_044355355.1 Limnothrix sp.
GATATCAGCTATCTAATCAGCAAAGGCGGCAACACCACCAACCAACTCCTTAGCAAGGGTTTACACCTCCAAAAAGTCAGCTTACTCGGACAAATCATGGCGGGCTGTTGCCTTGTGCGGACAGAAGTAACCCATCCCCTTTTCCCAAACCTGCCGATTGTTCTGTTTCCTGGTAATGTTGGCGATCGCCAAACCCTACAAACCCTCCACAAAAGGCTACAATCACCACCATCCCTACGCCTAACTCACCATACTTAGATCACAGACAGAATTGATTACAATTGGCATAATCAAAACTGCATCAACCCCCACCCATGTATCTACCCTGAACAGCATCAACCAGGTCATTCTTTCTAACAACCACCATGGCGTTCGGCAGAACATCCACCCCATAAACACCCTGCAATCTCAGAGTGCCTCTAGAAAAATGCATGCATCGGTACACCGTGATGACAGGCCCCGCATCCTCGTCGTCGATGACCACATAGTAAATCTCAAATTACTCACTGGAATGCTGTTGCAGCATGGTTATCGGGTTAGTGTGGCAAAAAATGCATTTGAAGGATTGCGGTGGATTGAGAATAACCATCCCGATCTGATTTTACTAGATGTCAAGATGCCTGAAATGGATGGCTATCAATTGTGTACCATCCTCAAATCCCGTCCCAAAACCAAGAATATCCCAATTATTTTCTTTAGCGGTACGACCCACAGCATTGCTAAAATCAAGGCTTTTTCCGTCGGTGGCGTAGACTTTATCGGTAAGCCATTTCAGAGTGTAGAAGTCCTCGCTCGCATTGACCATCAACTCAAACTGGCGACGCTTCAACAGGAACTCCTCAGAAAAAATCAATCCCTAGAATGGGAAATCCAGCATCGACGACGCATTGAAAAACAATTACTGAGCAAAACCGATGAATTAGAACGGGAAATTGAGCAGCGCAAGTCGATGGAAGAATTGCTGCGGAATCGCAATATTCGTCTGACTAAGCAAGCCAATGTTGATTCCCTCACTCAAGTTGCTAACCGTAGATATCTAGATGAGTTCCTGGCAAGGGAATTGTCCCATGCAATGCGTGAGGCACATCCCCTGTCCATCGCCCTCTGTGATGTGGATTATTTCAAGCTCTACAACGATCACTATGGGCATCAGGAGGGGGATCAATGTCTCTACCGTGTGGCACAGGCATTGGCGAATATTGCCAACTTACCTGGGGATTTGGTTGCCCGTTATGGTGGGGAGGAGTTCGCGATTATTTTGCCGGATACGGATTCTAGTGCGGCGATCGCCGTGATCCAGGATATCCAACAATCCGTTGCCCACCTCAAGCTAAAACACGAAAAATCGGGCGTTTCGGACTACATTACCCTCAGTTTTGGCGGTGTAACCCTCTTTCCCGGAGATGAAGCGGAGGCGAAAACCCTCCTCAAAAAAGCCGACCAAGCCCTCTACCAAGCCAAGCATAACGGACGCAACCAAGTCTGTTGGCACAGTAATCCAGAGGCAACACCGCCCTATATCGAATCAGGTGATGGACTCAATCATGGTTGATTGTGTAGTTGCTCATCGATAACCTAATTAACCACTGATCGAGGATTCGCTGATATTTGCCCAAAATTTGCTCAAGATTTTGATGAATGGCGTTTGCTTGGTCACCCTGACAAATTAAGGTAAGTGATAGTCATTATTCTTGTGATCTTAATACCCTAATGTCCGATATTTCTGAGCAATTCCAAGCGCTATTCAATCTTTACCAAGCCACATTACCCTTACAGCTATCACCGGAAATGGTGCGCTATCTGGGGGAATTGTATCAGGGCATTTGTGAGGGCAACCAGCGACTCAACCTTACTCGCATCACAACGCCGGAGGATTTCTGGGAAAAACATCTATGGGATTCCTTTGTACCTTTTGATCTGGAGCGTTATGCCATTGGTTCCCAGGCTACACAACCCATAAAGCTCATTGATATTGGCACGGGTGGTGGTTTTCCTGGACTGCCCTTGGCGATCGCCTTCCCTGAGTGGCAAATCACCCTCCTCGATTCCACCCGCAAAAAAATTAACTTCCTGCTCGAACTCAGCGAAACCCTCAAACTGAAAACCATTGGCATCGCCGATCGCGCCGAAGCCCTCGGACAACAGCCTAAGTACCGCGAACAATACGACATTGCCACCATCCGCGCCGTCGCCAAAGCTGCCATTTGCGTCGAATATGCCCTGCCCCTCCTCAAGGTCGGCGGACTTGCCATTCTCTATCGTGGTCAATGGAGTCCCGAAGAAACTGCTCAACTCCTCCCGGCGATCGCCCAATGTGGCGGCGAACTCGAACACCTCGAATCCATCACTACCCCCATTACCCAGAGCCAACGCACCTGCCTCTATCTCCGCAAAATCGAACCCTGCGACCTTTATCTACCAAGGGCGATCGGCATTCCCAAACAAGATCCCCTTGCCCCCGTTTAAGCCTTACAGACCAAGCCCCCCAGCCCAAACTTCAATCTTGTTTACATGATCCCAAGAGATGGTACTCTGAATATGGCAAATTTTTACAATTGGTTAAAACTTTGATCCCCGAATCCCCTATTCGGCTCAGAGAACGACCAGTAGATAATAGAAAAGCATGGTAGCTACAACAGAAAAAACCTTGGGCAAAATCACCCAAGTCATCGGTCCCGTCATCGACGCAGAATTCCCCAGTGGCAAAATGCCCCGCATTTACAACGCCCTGAAAGTTCAAGGCACAAACCCCGCCGGACAAACCATCAACATTACCTGTGAAGTCCAACAACTTCTTGGTGATAACCAAGTCCGTGCCGTTGCCATGAGCACCACAGACGGTTTGGTTCGCGGCATGGAAGTTCTCGACACAGGCGCTCCCATCTGCGTACCCGTTGGGAAGAAAACCCTCGGTCGTATCTTCAACGTCCTCGGCGAACCCGTGGATGAAAGAGGCGACGTTGTAGCGGAAGAAACTTCCCCCATTCACCGTGCAGCCCCTAAACTCACTGAACTCGATACCGCTCCCTCCGTATTTGAAACTGGGATCAAAGTCGTTGACCTTTTAACCCCCTACCGTCGTGGTGGCAAAATTGGTCTCTTCGGTGGTGCAGGCGTTGGCAAAACCGTCATCATGATGGAATTGATCAACAACATCGCGACCAAGCATGGTGGTGTATCCGTATTTGCTGGTGTAGGTGAGCGTACCCGTGAAGGGAATGACCTCTACAACGAAATGATCGAA
>JBIKYI010000031.1:0-11525 GCA_044355355.1 Limnothrix sp.
CTCCTGAGCCACATAACCGAGTCTTTGACGTACCGCCTTCGGTTGATCGAGGGCAGAGATCCCACAAACTTCCACCTTGCCGCCATCGGGTTTCGCGAGGGTGCAGAGACAGCGAATAGTGGTGGTTTTGCCTGCACCGTTGGGACCGAGTAAACCAAAAATTGTCCCCCGCTCTACGGTGAAGGACACGTCTTTTACGGCGGGGGTGGAACCGTAATTTTTTTGGAGATGGCTGATGGCGACCGCAACTGTCATGGCAATGGGAAATCCTTGAAAAAATGCTCAGTTTTGTATTCTATCGAAGTTCTTTACAAGTCGTATTTTTTGCAAATATCATCCCCGATAAATTGCACGAAGGGCTGAAAAACTGGAATCAATGCGGCACGGCTGGCAGTGAGACAGGGAAATGGGCGATCGCCATAGTCTTTGCCCACCGTTAACGGAAAAACAGGCTTCGGTTCTAGGGTTTGAATTGCGCCACCCGCCGCCTGGACAATCGACCACACTGCCGCAATATCCCAGATCTTAGGCGTTGCCTCCACGCCCCCCAGGGCTGCCCCCATTGCCACAATCAGCATGTTATAACTCGCCACCCCCATCAGCCGAATCTTGCAGGGAAAATCCGGTTGGGCTGCCACCGCCGTACTCCGGGCACAGAGATTAAAAATATGGTTAAAACTAGGTTCATCGGCACTGGTCTGAATGGGTTCACCATTACAAAATGCCCCCGTCGGTCCTGTCAAGCCAGAATCACCATACCAATAGCCATGGAATGATTGCCGAATCCAAGGGAAATGCACATAACCAAAAACAGGCGTACCTTTGTAGAGTAGCCCCATGCAAATCCCCCAAATCGGGATACCACGGGTAAAATTGGTCGTTCCATCAATCGGGTCAATCACCCAACACCAATCTTGTTCAGGAAAAATATGTTCTGTTTCTTCACTCAGTACCCCATGGTCGGGAAAAGTCTGGGCGATCGCCTGACGAATTTCCGCATCAGACCAGCGATCCGCCTCCGTCACCAAACTGCCATCATCCTTACGCACCGCTTCTAGCTTGCCAAATTTCCCCGATAATTCCTCACCAATACGATGGCTTGTTTCTTCGGAAAAATGTAATACCTTTGTCCAAAAAGCAGGGTCAGTCATAGTGGGGTGTCCAGAAAAAGTAGAGAAAGTGAATCATCTATCGTCGTGGCGATCGCCTCTAGCCTAACAGTCCCAGATAGCGATACACAACCATCATCACCGACTCCTTAGGGCAACCCCGGCGATCGCCATGCATGGTCTGACCCCCCTTTGAGACTGTGCTGAAAGATACTACAATAGAAATGTTTAAGCATCTAAAAATCCTCAGCAAAAATTCCCAGTAATTTTTCCAATCATTTCAGTAACAGTTTTTAGGGTACATCTACTACCATGGCGACTCCTTGCAATCCCAAACTCGCTGAATCCCCGTTTTACACTTTCCGCAACCCGGAAACCGGAGAGTGGCAAGTTGCGTCGTCCTCTACTTCCACGGAAAAGACCAATACAAGCAAAAATCTCTTGTCTTTCCATCGTCCTTCCCTCAATCTTGCATCAGATCAAAATCAGCATTAGGCTCAAATAAAACTTGAGTGACCACTAGGCTGTCTCCTGTCATCAATCAAGTTGTCCGAGGTGTGAATCGCCAGTCCCGGAAGCTTGCCATGTTGGCATGCTCTAAGCTACAAGTTCAAGAATTTTCAGTAACTAATCACCATTTAATCGTAGTTCTCCCCAGTCTCTTTTTGAAGATCTGGGGTTCTTTGCTGCGTATTGCCCGGCGATCGCCACCCAACTATCCCAACCAAAACAGAGCTTAACGTAAAATACACATTTTGACTTGCCCCGTGTTACACTAATGGTTTAAATGGAACACAGTCAGGTTTAGGCATGATGGAGCGGTGTGCATGGGCAGCGGGTTCGGTGATTGGTCGAGAGCACCAGCGCCTGAACAAAAATAACCAAGATGCATTCTGTGTCAGGGCGACGGATGATTACGTGATTGGTGTGATTGCCGATGGCTGCGGGAGTTGTGCCCATAGTGAAGTGGGGGCTTGGTTGGGGGTGGAGCTAGTGGCAGGGGCGATCGCCGAGGCTTTACCGCAATCTTTAACGTCTAAGCAAATCGAAGAGATCGGAAAAACGGTATTGATTCAATTACCCCACAAGCTCAATCCTTACGACTATTATTTATTTACAATTTTGGGTTTTATCATTACACCAGAAGAGACAACTTTGTTTGGTTGTGGCGATGGCATGATGGTCATTAATGGCGAATTAACCCAATGGCATTTTGCTAATAATGCCCCTCCCTATTTAATTTATCCCGATGAAAAGCTCAAAATTCTAGCCCAACTCAAAACAGCAGATCTGCAATCCCTATTCATTGGGACAGATGGCGTAGAAGATTGGCTAAAACATCATCATGTACAGATCTTTTGGGAAGAAGAAAAGTTTTTTAGAAACCCCGATCAAGTGCGTCGTACCCTGGCGATCGCCAACAAACAAGCATCGATCCTCCGGGATGACACAACGTTAATCAGTCTACGTCATCAACCTATTTAACTATTACTTACTGATATTCAACCATGAAATACTTTCTACGCAATAAAAAAATCAATCTTGCCCCTAAACAGATGATTGGTCAAGGGGGAGAAGCGGATATTTATGCCGTGAATCCAAAGGAAGTAATCAAGTTATTTAAATCGCCACAACATCCCGCCTTTGCCAACGATGCAGCAGCCCAGAAAGCAGCAAAAACAAGGATTGACGAACATCAGGATAAATTAAAACAGTTTCCCCAGGGATTACCGAGTAATGTCCTCTCACCATTGGATTTCGTCCTAGATGACCAGGGAAAAATCGCGGGCTATACCATGCCCTATCTTCAGGATTCACAGCCTTTATACCGCTATGGCGATCGCCGTTTTCAGGAACAAAATGGCATTGATCAAAATAAAATTATTCAACTATTTCTTTCCCTACACAAAACAATCAAAGCATTGCATAAAAAAAATATTGTGATTGGTGATTTCAACGATCTAAATATTTTAATTAACCAAGAAATACCTTTTTTAATTGATGCGGATTCCTGGCAATTTAATCAATTCAAGTGTAGCGTATTTACTGCCAGATTTGTCGATCCGAGATTATGTACTCCGAATCTTGATTACCTAGATTTAGAAATACCCCATGATAAAGCTTCAGATTGGTATGCCTATAGCTTAATGCTGTTTCGTTGCCTACTATATGTAGAGCTTTATGGCGGAGTTTATAGCCCTAAACAAACAAGCCAAAAAATCCCCCAAGCCGCCCGCCCATTGCATCGTATTACAGTGTTTAATGACCAGGTTAAATATCCTAAACCCGCAATCCATTACCGATTTTTAAGTGATGATTTACTGCAATATTATCAAAAACTTTCTGAACAGGATCTCAGGGGCGAATTTCCATTAACAATTCTGCAAAATTTACAGTGGCAAAGCTGCAAAAGTTGCGGTCAAATTCACTGTCGAAAAAGTTGCCCTGATTGCGCTAGTCAAATCCACCCAATTTCGCTACCACAAATCTCCGGTCATAGACAATTATTTGCGACCACAGGTTCAATTTTAGCGACGGCTTTTAGCGATCACCATGTGGCTTATCTCTATTGGGAAAATGGCTTATTTAAACGGGAAACGGGCGAAACTATCTTCCAGGGCGATCGCCGTCCCGATTTACAATTTTGGCTAACCAAAGATCAGACCTATGTGGGGCAAGGCAATACAGTTTTATGTTTTGCAAAAGGTACTCTACAGGCGGAACAGACCCTACAGGTTGACCGTTACCGAGAGCGTCCCTGTTTTCAGTTGTTAGGTCAGAAACGCTATTGGCTCAGTCAAGGTAAACTGTGGCGGGATGGTGCTTTAGGGCGGGATTATTTAGGTGATGTATTAGCAGATCAAAGTTATTTCTGGCTGGGAGAAAATCTAGGATTTGGTATTTATCAAATGGGGCATTGGTTAAGTGGATTTATTTTCGATCCTCACCGCCATGGCATTAATGATCAAGTGAAATTGCCACCGATTCAAGGGGAAATTATCGCGATGAATTGTGTGATTGATCGTGATATTTGGCTATTTTTTACGGTGCAATATCAAGGTCAAATTCAGCAACATCTATATGTGATGGATGCCCAGGGTCAAGGGCGATCGCACGAAATTTTTGAGATGACCACCTTACCGAGGATCGACGGACATTGGGCGACCCCAGCAGGGCTATTAATGACCACAGATCAGGGCTTGTGTCTCTGGTCGATTCAGCAGCATAAAGTGATTACTCATCCCTTTGTGGAGATTTATAATAATCTTGTGGCTGGACATCAATATATTGCGCAGACCTCAACCGCCCTATATTTGTACGATGCTCAACACATCGATCAGCTAGAGCTTCAATAGATCTTAAAGGAGGCTTAAGGGCGATTTTAAGGGGCGATCGCCAGACTCCAGCAAGATCAGAAATAACAGACAAAATGTACGGAAATTTCTGTGACACCTATGAAACAATTAGGCAGCAATCAAGGATTGACAACCTACAATGAAGCACTCCCACGCCCACAACAGTCACCATAACGTCGTTCGAAATGAGTCAGAACTCTCTACAATGGAAACAATAAGTCAACCAGCGCAATACAATGTCCTATTAGCAGTTTTGCTAACTGCTGACCTTACTTGACTTTGTTTTGGTCGGACATTTAGGCATGATTAATGGGTGTGACAAGATAAAAATGCCAAGGAGTAGGACAAACGGTGAACCATAGTTTTTTGTTAGAGGCAGGTCGTTGGACTCTCTCTGGCGTTTGGATCGAGCGTAACCAAATGCCCATTACCGTCAAAGGGAAGACCATGATTGCTTGGGGACAGAATAACTGGTTCACAATGGTCACAAAGCTCTCCTTTCCGGGTAGTGAGCGGGCGGAAATCGCCTACCAGTACAAAGGTCGCCTCGATAGCGGGGAAAGACAATATACCTACGTTCTGCAACAGAGCATTCTGGGTCGTGTCGAAGGGGAAGGCTGGGTCGGCATCGAATCAATTATCCAGCGTTACTGGGTACTGGGCGATCGCCAAAGGCGTAGCGGCTTTGAAACCTTCTATCGCGTTGACCAGGATCAATACCAATACTCCGGTGGTCTCCTCGCAGGGCATTACCTCACCAGCACCATCGAAGGAACCCTCCAAAGACAGCATTAGTCCCCCATGGCAGCAGCCTAAATCACATCACAACTCTTTCCGTTCCTTCCGTAACCATGAGCACAGACCCAAACATTAACAGGCTTCTTGCAGATCGGTATCGCCTACTCGATCTTGTTGGGCAAGGAGCAATGGGGAGAGTTTACCGAGGAGAAGATACAACCCTCGGCGGCGTTACCGTCGCAGTCAAATTTCTAGCCCAGACCCTCCTCAACGGAAAAATGCGCGAACGTTTCGAGCGCGAAGCGACGGTTTGCGCCCTCCTGAGCGAAAAAAGCATTCATATTGTCCGTGTGCGGGACTATGGTGTCGATGAACAGGATATCCCTTTCTATGTGATGGAATATCTGCAAGGGGAAAGCCTCAGTGACATCATCAATCGAGAACTCATTGCCCTACCCCGCTTCTTTAAGATTGTGCGCCAGATTTGCCTTGGCATGGAAGCAGCCCATGAGGGGATTAAATTCAAAGGTGAGCAATCCTCCATTATTCACCGGGATATTAAGCCCAGTAACATTTTGGTGCTGGAAGATGCTTCCATTGGGGAACTCGTGAAGGTTTTGGATTTTGGAATCGCCAAACTAAACCAAGCGGGTGCTGACCAAACCCATTCGTTTATGGGAACCCTTGCCTACTGTTCCCCAGAACAAATGGAAGGCAAGGAGTTGGATTTTCGGTCGGATATCTATAGCTTTGGCATCATGATGTACGAGATGCTGAGTGGTGATATGCCTGTGATGCCGGAGACGAATTCTTTTGGGGGTTGGTATCGGGCGCACCATGATACACCACCGATTCCCTTTGATCCGAATCTGAATATTCCCCAGTCTGTGATCGACATTATTATGCGGTGCATGGAGAAGGATCGGGAAAATCGTCCCCAGAGTGCTGCGGAAATTTGGCGCTTAATGGAACCGTTAGCGAAGCAGTTTAGCCGTCAATTGCCGAAGATTACGGATTATCCAGACGTGGCGATCGCCCTCCCCCCCATCCAACCGAGCCGGGTAATGCGCCAAGAGGATCTCGATCACAACGAAGCCACACGCATCATTGGGCAAGGGGAAGAGGATCTACGACAACTCGTTAAATCAGATGAAGATGTTGCCGCCGAACCAGAGCAAGAAAATCCGACAGAGAACTCCACCCTGGCAATTTGCAGTTATCTCACTTGGCCAGAGGACAAGCCACAACGCACCATTGTTTTTCCCCAGGTCATTACGGACAATCCCCAGCGGGCAATCCCTAGTCTCTGGGCGATGTTGGATGAAAGCGAATTGGCAAAACGGTTAACGAGTACGCGCTATAACCAGTTTTTGTTTATTGAAGTCCCCCATCCTATGTTGTTCTGGATTACGGTTCTCTACAATACGGAGCAAGGGGCAAGGTGGCTGCCTTGTTATTTAGATCTCAAGACCAATACGGGTCAGCAAATTGTCCGTACCCTCGTCCAGGTCGGTAATTATCAAATTTTATTGTTTGCCCTGGGTAAACCCGAAAAGTTCTATCACATCACCCAGGCAACGATCGCCAAGGCACAGCGGCGACAGCTCATCCAGTGGGCGGATCAGAGTAAGAAGGTCAGGGCATCTGATCCCAATATGAGCAAGACAAAGTTAAAGGAAGAGTACCTTAAACTAAAGGGCAAAATTCTGGTGAAACTCGAACGTTCCATCACAAATACCAATATTGCTGAACATTGAACAGATATCAGATATCAGTGAACAGACATCACTAAGGGTTCCGTGCATTTTGTTTGTGGGCTTTATTCGTCCAGATTACTCGTAAACAAAACTGGGGAATGGGGCTGGGGCAAGACGCATAATTTCTCGGAGTTCTGGGCGATCGCCCCGTTTGGTTGTCGTTGTCCCTAGATTGGCAGCGTTAACCTGTCCGATCGGTTGGGGGGGAATAAAGACATTGGGCAGTTGAAATCCAGAAGCCGGACTCTCTACCTGGGCGAAAAGATAGTCATCTGTCGTGGCGATCGCCCCAGGCAGAGGCTCTAGCACAGATAACTGAGAGGCTGACGTGAATTCCTCAGGATTGACTTCCTGAGCCATCACAGTGACGCAGAATATAGGCAAACTCAACAATGGCAAACTAAGCAAGCCAGTGATTGTTACAATACGGACTTGTTGACGAGCACTTTTTGGGTGAGCACAACGTTGACGGGAAAACATAACGCCTAAACTCATACAGTCTCCTAATTTCTTCGTAGAGAGTATGCTTTATTTATTCCGATCCACATCATTAAAACCCGAAGAATTTACTAGAAGAATTGACAAAAAAATTCCCTAATTAAATTTATCAACCGCCAATTCCAAACTGATTTACTGGCTAAATTACAGGCTATGGGGGGAAAAGATGGGGAGACCAAGACTAATCTAAAACTAATTTTTAGCCGCATATCCACCACGGTTAAAATAGCCAGAGCAAAGAAAAGAAATTTAAACATCGATTCTGTTCGGTGCAAATCTCGCTAAATTGGTTAACACAGCATCTCCAGCAATTTTTTACTTGACCTCTCTTTGATTTTCTCTTGATTTTTTATGCTCTCAGCGAAATCCCAGGATGATTTGCCACAAACGAACTTAAGCCAGCCTAAGCGCCCTCTTCCTTGGCTCCGTTTTGGTTTATTCCCGGTGCTGCTAGGGGCTGGGGGCAGTATTGCTGTTGGGGTGTGGTTGGGGTTGATGATGTTGCTCGAACCGAACTCAATCCTCTGGCTGAATCATTTTTTACCCGCCTGGAGCCAAGTCCCGATCGCCCTGAGTAATCCCCTGCAAACCCTAGACGAAATCAAGGCAGAGCTTGAGGCACAACAACTTAGCCTGGGGGTAGAAATGCCCGTAGGAGATGAGGTGGTGATCCCGGTTTGGCAAACCCTGTCTGACTGCACGGAGACAGATTGTCAGGCGATAACTTCATTACGGGTTTATTTTGTCGAGGAACAGATCACGGGCGATCGCCGCTATAGTCTGTTGAGTGAAATCCGCCTGGGAGCCGCATCCCTGGATCGTTTTACGGCGTTGAATTTTTTGGTACGGGGCAATGAAGCCGGAGATTGGCTTTCCCTCGAAGGGCAGACCGAGGCTGCGGATCTGACGGCAGCAAATCGCTATGGCATTTTGTTTTTTTACGATCCTGTCGAGAAACAGCTACAGAATACGTTAACCTGGCAAAATCCCGCTGGTCGTAGTCCCGAATGGCGGCAGGTGTTGGGGGATCAGGACTTAGAATTGGTCATTGATCAGAGTCAAGGCATTGATCCAGAGTTTGCGGTTTATCAGGTGAAGGAAAAATCCAAGTCTCCCGTCCTAAAACCCATTACCCTGGACAAATCCGCCCTTGATTTACCGATCTATCAAAAGGCGCTGGAGTTAGCCAGGTTGAAGCTATGGGCGATCGCCGCCCAACAGTTACAGCAAGTCAAACAAACCATTCAACCCGGCACCTGGACACCGGAAGCTGAAACCCAACTGCAATTCATTCACTACCATGGTCAACGCCTCACGGAGCAATGTAACGCCCTGACCCTCAATATCGGTCAGACCATCAGCCATTGTTTGCAGGGGGGGGATGTCAATGAAGCCTTGCGGTTACTGCAAAATAATATTGATGATCCCCTGGTGGTCAAAACGGTGGTGTCTTTTCTGGAGGCAAATGGCAAAGGTCTACAGGCGCGGCTGGATGTCCTCCATGCGATGGATCCCCTGCGGGAGGCGGTGATTCTCTGGCAGTTTTTTGCCCTGACTGCCCAGGATGGTTCCCAAAAGGCGATCGCCACCCTCAAGCAAAAGCAACAGATCGACGGTAAATTACAGACCAAAATCAATACCCTACTCGGTCAGATCGAAAAAACCCTGAGCCAACAAGCCCATCCCCTCAGCGCCGAGAGTAAGGTGATCGGTCAGTTGCGCCCCGCTGGAACAATTCGACCGGGGGAATGGCTCCAGCCAGAAAGCCAGGCGATCGCCCTCAAACCTGACGATAACTGGCATATTCTCGAAGTATCGCGTTTTTTCGATGGCACACAATGGCAACAAGCCCCCTTTAAACTCGATCTCTCGAAATTTGCGCCAGGGCAAGCACTCTGGCAAACCCTCGGTCTTAATCAAAATGAGCAGATTTATGTGGGGAGTAGCGATTTCCAGCAGTCCGCCAGTACCGCCTTTGGGCAGGTGCAAGCCGCTCGCCTCCAGAATAATAAATTACAACTGCTCGTGCGGGGTCAGCAAAGTCTTCCCGGTGGTCAGGCGATCGCCTTTAGCCAGAAAACCCTACGCTGGCTCACCCTCGACACCATGAGCATCGAAGAACTCACCCAACTCGATCCCGCCTGGGTCGATGAAATTTTGGAGAATTTGTGGCTCCATTTACGCGGCAACGATCTACGCTTCGAGGCAACAGCCCCAGACCAAGGGACTTTATTGGCAGAGTTTGGCGCATGGCAAATCCAGCCCATCGAACTAACAGGCAATAACTACCCAGAGGCAAGACTCACCCTCTACCTCAACGGCAAACGGAAATTAGTCGCGCCCAATCCCATGGGACAAACCGATCCCCAACTAAAGCCCGTCCAGCTTATTTTTGCCGACACAGGCGAACTCATCTACAGCGAATTAACCCAAGCTCAACCGGATAACCTCAAGGCGATCGCCGATCTCCAGGACGGTGGCGTTGCCGCACTAGTCCTCCAGGACAAAAACCAGCAAATCAGCTTCAAACGTTGGAACCCCACCCAAGGCGCTTTCACTCCCCTCTAAATACCTGATGTCTGAAATCTGATATCTGAATATCTGAAATAACTTGACTATAGTTGTCGAATAAAGTCGAGCAAATGGTGGGCGATCGCTGATTTGTGTGCCATGGGGATCGTTGCTTTACGCCCTTCCCGGTCAATAAAAATAAGTTGATTGGTTTCCCCGGCAAACCCAGAACCCTCTTGATCCACAGCATTCGCGGCGATCGCATCAAGATTTTTACGCTGTAATTTGGCAAAAGCTAGGGCAGTAACATCCCCCGTCTGCGCCGCAAAGCCGATTAATTTTTGATCCGCCCGTTTACGTTGCCCCAATTGAGCAGCAATGTCAGGAATTTCCGTCAAATCAAGCTGTGAAGGTAATTCCGATTTTGCCAATTTGTGGTCATGTTGCTCTTGGGGACGCACATCCCCCACCGCCGCACAGAGAATAATCCAGTCAAATTGATCCGCCTGGGACAATACCGCCTGCTCCATTTCCGCCGCACTCACCACCGGAAACAATGCCATCCCTGGTAAATTCTCCAGCAGTCGGGCTTCGATCGGGGCATGTACCACCGTCACTGCCGCCCCACGATAGGCAGCTGCCGAGGCGATCGCCAAACCCATTTTGCCCGTGGAAGGATTGCCAATAAACCGCACCGGGTCAAAATGTTCCCGCGTCCCCCCCGCACTCACTAAAACCTTGACATCCTGGAGATCCTTACGACCCCGACTATGGATTAACGCTTTCGTGGCTGCCAAAATTTCCGTCGGTTCCGACATGCGTCCCTTACCCCGGCGATCGCAAGCCAATAGACCACTATTTGGCGAAAGCACATGGTAACGCTGATCCCGCAATAACTTACGCCAATTTGACTGCACCGAAAATTGTTGCCACATATCCGTATTCATTGCCGGAGCAACCAACACAGGGCAAGTCGAAGCCAACATCACATTCGTTAACAGCGTATCCGCCAAGCCCAAACTGACCTTCGCCAAGGTGTTCGCCGTCAGGGGAGCCAGCAGAATCAGATCAGCCCATTCCCCCAACTCAATATGCACCGGACGGGAATGACTGCTATCCCAAAAATCTTCATCCGTATAGGCAGGGTGACGGCTGAGGGTAGCCACCGTTAGGGGAGTGATAAACCGTTGGGCAGAATCCGTTAAGACAACACGCACCTCTGCCCCCTCTTGGAACAGACGGGAAATGACCTCACATACTTTATAAGCAGCGATGCCCCCGCTGAGTCCGACGACTATTTTTTTCCCGTTGAGCATCTATGATTCGTCGTAGGCTTCGATGTCGAGGAGATGCCAATAGGGTTCTGCCAATTCTTGTCTCTGGAAGGCGATCGCCCGTAACAGATGCCAATCCTGAAGCGCCTCGAAAGGACTTGAATAATCATCTTGTTCTAACCGAGCTGCCAAATTTGCCACATCCGACTCACTCATATGAGCGATCTCTTGAGGCGTTTTCGTTAAAACTGCCATGACAAAGCCTCCCTGACACTACATGCA
>JBIKYI010000470.1:0-3236 GCA_044355355.1 Limnothrix sp.
CTGATTGATTTGTCGTAATTTCTATCAAACCCTCTTCTCCTCTTCTTTTCCAGTCTTTTGTCCTAGTAGTTAGATAGTTATTATTAAATGAGCGAAAATGCTTTGAATATCGATATGACAGCTGCAGCCAATACACTCAGATTGATAACCGAACAACTCAACGTTCTTTGTCAGAAAAGGGCAACGGGTGAGCTGGTCATTGGAAATAGTCAATGCAAAGGTCGTATTCATCTGTTGTCTGGTCGTCTCCTCTACGCGACAGCCGGCATGCATGAGACCCGACGCTGGAATCGGATCACGAAAAGACTTTTGCCCCAGTGGATTCCCAACCCTGGCGATCTCCAGGATGCTCACCTTTGGGAGTATCAGCTCCTTTACCAAGGGATTACCAACAAACAGATTTCTGTGGTGCAGGCTAAAGCAGTCATCCGGGCGATCGCCCAGGAAGTCTTCTTTGACCTAGGTTGCTACAGCAATGTCACCGTCGAATGGAAAGAAGACACGAGAAACGTCACCGAAATGGCCCTCAGCCTTTCCCTGTCCTACCTCGAAGTCGAGCCAGACCTCACCAAAGTCATACAACTCCAGCACCAGTGGCAAAGCTCAGGACTAGGGAACCTAAATCCCACCCTCGCCCCCATCCTTAAATCTGGCGTCGATCCGTCCGCCCTCGGCGTGTTGGGGCGTTACCTCAACGGTCAAATGACCCTCTGGGATATCTCAGTCCACCTTGGGAAATCAGTCATTAACGTGACCAAAGCCTTGATTCCCCTGCTGAAAAAACGCATAGTCCAGCTTAAAAAGGTTCCTGATTTACCCCATCCCCTCGAAAACACGCGGAGTAGTCAAACCGCTGCCGACTCCAGCAAATCGGGGCAGGAGAAAAAACGAGAAGGATTGATCGCTTGCATTGACGATAGTCCGGTAATCCTTCAAACCCTGAAGAAGATTCTAGAAGGCGCAGGTTACCAGACCCTAGCCATCAATGAGCCAATGCGCGGTGTCGCCAAATTGATCGAAAACCAGCCCGACATCATCATCTTGGATCTCGTGATGCCCAATGCCAGCGGTTATAGCGTTTGCAAGTTTCTGCGCCAAACATCCGTGTTTGAAAAGACACCAATTATCGTCTTGACTAGCCGCGATACTCTGATTGATCGCAATCGAGCTAAATTGGTTGGCGCTTCTGACTTTCTGGGTAAACCCCCGGATCCGGAAAAAACCATCGTCCTAGTCGAGAAATACCTGGAGGTGGCAAATGAACTGGCGAATCAGAATGATGATGACCTAAGCCTTGATTCATCAATATCCAGCCCAGCTTTGTAAGGGGGCGATTTACTTTTACCTGGACGTTCCCTTTACAATTGACGATGAATTTATTTCGTTTTCCACATTTTTGAGGTTTAAGATGACAACATTATTGCTCGTTGAAGATAGTCCTACTGAGGCGCAAATTATTACCGCCTGTCTCGAAGGCGAAGGTTATACCCTGCTGAAGGTCACGACAGCAGAGGCAGCCAAGGCGATTTTGGCACAAAAAGCGGTGGATGGCATTGTCCTGGATGTGGTGCTCCCCGGTCAAAGTGGTTTTGGTTTTTGTCGTGAAATTAAGAATGACCCCCAAACTGAAAATATTCCGGTCATTATTTGCTCCAGTAAGTCCGAAAAAATGGATAAAAAATGGGCGACGAAACAGGGCGCGAATGACTATGTGACAAAACCAATTGATCAAAAGGAATTGATTGGTGCTGTGCGCCGTTGGGTAAAGTAAACCTCCGGTTGAGGAGTCCTGTGATGGGACTCCAGGCATAGTCATTTCTGTTGATTTAACTCATTAAACATTTGAAAAAGTCAGCTTAGAAAATTATTAGAAAAATATTTAATGCATTTTAGGTAGTTTTCAAGGGTTGATTAATTTCGATCAGTAATGGGGGCATTTACTACTATTTTTTATGTTTAAAGGTTGCATATTATGACTTCTGCGCCACCGGCAGATTCAACGACAACAACTCAATATATTAGTTTTTTGCTCACGGAAAAGATGCGGGGCATGATTCCAACGACCCAGTTATCGGAAACGATTAACTTGGAGTTGAACAGGATCGTGCAGATTCCGGACTTGCCGCCTGCGGTTGTTGGTGTCTGTGGGTGGCGGGGTGAGGTTCTTTGGCTGGTGGATCTCTCCTATGCGTTGTCTTTAACGCCCTTGCTCGATACGGATTACCAGTCGGCTAAATGTAGTGTTTTGCGGGTGACGGTTAATCAGCAGTCCTTTGGCATCTTGGTTGCTGATGTACAGCAGTTGGTTCGTGGCGATCGCCAAAAGATTTTGCCCGGTATTCCCAGTCGGATTAAACCTGAGGCAGCGCCGATCATTGCGGGTCAGTTTCCTGATTCCCAGGGGAACACCTTGATCAGTATTGATCTAGAGGGGCTATTGGAAAGCCTCCGACCACGAATCTAAGCCCCACCATTTCATTTCTTTCTCTCCTCTTTCTCTAAAAATTGCCATTTTCTTGGTAAATGCTTTCCTAACCAGACTCTTGCTTACTTTGTTGAACTTGTTTTTGTAGCTATGACTCAAGCACCTATTCGCCCCAATGATCCCCGTAACAACCTCGATCCCCGACTCTCTTCCTCCCACCAAGAGCGTCAAGTTGAGGAAACGCTAACCCTTGTTCCTGTGCAGTCCCTCACGAATGACTCGAAGCATTCTGCCCTCACCTCTAAGGCGGGTGCTTTGGTGGGTGAACTGAGTAGCCTGCGTTCCAACATCGATATGATGACGGATGAATTGCAGGCGCTACTTGCGACGGAGCGGGCAGCGGTGGAACGGGCAGAGTTACTCAACGCGATGACTTCCCATATCCGTGAATCGCTAAATTTTGACTATATTTTGAATGCCACGGTGGCTGATGCCCGCAATGCCCTTGATGTGGATCGTGTGGCAGTCTATGTATTTGATGGGGATTGGCTAGCAAAGGTCAACTATGAATCGGTTGAGCGCCGTTGGCCGAGTGCTTTGGGTTCTCTGTACATGGGTGTGCCCCTTTCGGATCAGGCGATCAAGTTGTTCCAGCAGGGACGGGTTGAGGCGGTGGATGATGTCAGCAATAGTGTGCAGATCGATAGTTCTCAGCTTGAGCAGTTGCGCAAGTTGGAGACCCAAGCGAGTTTGACGACACCGCTGTTGCTGGAGGGTCGTCTGTATGGTCTGTTGGTGGCTCATCAATGTG
>JBIKYI010000473.1:0-3224 GCA_044355355.1 Limnothrix sp.
CGCAGAAATCCTGGCGATCGCCGCCCTCTCCATCCTCACCACTGCCCCCCTTGGAGCCTGGGCAATCCCCCTCACCGCCCCCAAGCTCCTCCAACAAAACGAAGTTGATCCCACCAAAATCAGTCACTCACCCCAAACCATCCTCCTCGCCGCCGTCGATACCTCCCCCCTCGCCACCGAAGTCCTCAAAAAAACCGCCGACCTCGCCCGCCGCACCAACGCCCAAGTGCTCCTCCTCCACGTCATCAACCACCCCGAAAGCGAAAACCTCCACCAACTCAAACAACAAGCCCACCAACACCTCCGTGATCTCCCCTATAAATGGCTCACCCCCGACGGCACAATTCCCGAGACAATCATCGAAATTGCCCACACCCATCAAGTAACTGCTATTGTGATAGGTAAAAAAGGACTAGGGCAGCGACTGTTGATGGGGTCAGTATCTCAAACCATCCTTGAGACCAGTCCTATTCCTGTGACTGTAGTTGCTGCGCCGTAAAGCACAATAAAATAGAAGTCCAAGCATTTTTTCCCTAACAAACCCAACAATTTTTAGGAAATCTTAGGAGAAAAACTGAAAGATCACCCCATCAATCCTTCGCAAATTGAGGGCCATACATGACTAGTTCCACAGACAAAACATTTAATCCAGAATCACTGCTCAAAAGCCAAAACGTTATCTATGTCGGCATTGCTTGGTGTGTCTCCGCACTAATTTTCTTTCTTCTGTTCAGTACGAAGCCCGTCGATGCTGAAGAGTATCCCCTCTGGTATTCCATTGGGACTTATCTCTTTGAGAGTCTTCCCTTCCTGACAGCCGCCTATCTGTGTTACCGCAACTGGAATAGTCCCCAAATTGCCAGTGGTCGCAACGTTTGGCTGGGCATTGGTTTAGGGATGATCTGTTACTTCCTCGCGAATCTCCTCTTCGGTTGGTGGGAACTCTATTTCAAGCTCGATCCTGAGGTGTCTCCTGCCGATATTTTCTATATTGGCTTCTACCTCACCGTCGGTTGGGGGATGTTCCTCGCTGTTTTGCCCCGTCGTCTTAATTTAGTGCTCTGGCAATGGGTAGTGGTCGGTTGTATTGCCGTTCTCGGTATTGCCCTTGCTTTATTAATTACGCTGGGTGCTCCCCCTGATGTGGCAGAGGAGGCGATCGCCGCCGCAGAATCCCTACCGCCAGATTTACCCGGTTGGGTTGTTGGTACAGAAAACTTTTTGGTCAATTTTTCCGCCCCCGTTAATTTGTTCTACATTGTGGGCGATGTTGTCCTCTTGATTATTGCCGCGACCCTGCTCTTAGCCTTCTGGGGCGGACGCTTTTCCCAGTCCTGGCGGATGATCGCGGCGGCAACTTTATCCCTGTACATTGCCGATATGGGTTTTAAGTATCAGTATGCTTATCTACCCAATTATGAAAGTGGCAGCATTCTGGATGTATTCTTCATCTTCAGTGGTGTACTCTTCGCCATTGGCACAGTGATGGAATATGATGTGTCGAGTACTCGCCCCGCCCGCACCAGTGGAAGTCGCCGCCGTCGCACCAGAAGTGGATCTTAGGTGATTAAGCTTTATTAATATTAATATAACTAATAATAATTTAGCCTCGTCATCACTGGTTCAATCCTGATTTAATTATTGTGTGGGTGCAAAAGAAAAAGGAGTAGAAATTAAGTTAATCTACTCCTTTTTCGATCTAATCTCTATCTAAGAATTTTGTGAGAAATTTTTTTGTATATTGCTAACTGATGGCAAATCCGGCTGATTAACCCTACCGATCAAATTGGAACCAGCATCTATAAATGTTTCTGCTGCCTTGGGGCAATCCTTCGTCCAGGAAAGCACTGGTGATTAAAATAGGGTTTCTCGTTGAGATTTTAGCGACCAGTTTCACGGGGTCTTGCTTTGTTCACTTTCATTTCGCGATTCATCCAGCTTGCGCCGTCTAGGGATTCAATCGCTTTATCTTCTTCTTCATCGCTAGACATTTCAACGAAGCCAAAACCGCGCTTTCTGTTAGATTCGCGGTCTACGGGTAGGTATACACGCTTGACAGTGCCATAATCGGCGAAGACTTCGCGTAGATCGTCTTCTTCAACTGCGTAGTCAAGGTTGCCAACATAGATGGACATAGATTTGTGATTCTCCTTTAGAGATGACGGGTGTTGTACATCTGGGAAGGAGAGTTCGGAGTCTTATCGGGCGGGGGAGCTTTCTTTCAATACTGTCGTAACCAAACACAATACCAAACGAGATAACCGTAACCGAGTACTATCGAATTCTTTTGATTCCCAATTTGTTCTAGGCTACCACAGTGAAAAAAGTAAATACAAGCTGCGTTGCAAGTTCTTCTGTAGAATGGGTAAAGTTTTATGAAGGATTTTGCCTCGGAAACGAAGAAAGGTTGAGTATTTTGGCTTAGGCAATGTTCGGGCGATCGCCACAGCTTTTTTGGGTGATTTGCTTGTCGATAATGTATTACGAATCTATTACGTATGGGGCTGAGTGCAGTAAGGGATGACTACATCAACCAAACACAGCGAGTTACGCCAATTAGTCCGGAGTCAACTGCTCCTACTCTTAGAATCGAATAATTTGCAGGGCGCAAAGTCTCTCTTGGTTCCGGTGCAGCCCGTGGATATTGCGGAGGCGATCGAGGATTTGCCTGAGTCAATGCAAGTGATTGCCTTCCGTCTATTGTCTAAGGCTGAAGCGATTGAAGTTTATGAATACTTGGATTCCTCTGTCCAGCAGGCGCTGATCCAAAAATTCAAGCGTCAGGAAGTGCGGGATGTGGTGGATCAAATGTCCCCAGATGACCGGGTGCGGCTGTTTGATGAGTTACCGGCGAAGGTGGTGCGGCAGTTACTCGAACAGCTTAGTCCTGAGGAGCGACAGGCAACGAATTTACTGCTGGGCTATGAGGATGATACTGCCGGACGGGTGATGACACCGGAGTATATTTCCCTCAAGGAAACTCTGACGGTGGGGCAGACGATTGAGCGGATTCGTCACCAGGCGAGTAAATCGGAGATTATCTATTACCTCTATGTCACCAATGCATCGCGGCAGTTGGTGGGCATTGTGTCACTGCGGGATTTGGTGGTTTCTGAGCCAGATTTACCGCTGGAAGAAATTATGGCGCGGGATGTGGTTTCGGTGCATACGGACACGGATCAGGAGGAGGTGGCGAGGACGATTCAGCGCTATGATTTGCTGGC
>JBIKYI010000474.1:0-3215 GCA_044355355.1 Limnothrix sp.
GGCTGCTTGGGTGGCAACGATTGAGCCGGATCAGGTGCTGGAGACTGAGGCGCAGTTGGATGACGGTTGGGGAGATGATGAAGACATGGAACCGCCTGAATATGTTATGCCGGAGAGGGTTGACGGGGATGAGGCAACTGGGGAGGATGATTTTTCGGCTCCAGGGGCTGACAATAAACCGGCTTTTGTCGGGGGGGACGGCGATGAGAATTGGCTAGATTCGATCTAGTGCTTTTGTGTTGTTGAGATGCTCTGTTGGGCGAAACGCACTGTCCTACCAGGCGATCGCCCCTCGGTTTTCATCGAGTGTATTGCCAATCGCTAATTGTCCCCATCCTAGTTTCACCATGACAATAAAAGCCATCCAGAGCAACCATCAGTCGTCCAAAACAAGACCCTTTTCGCTAGTTTTTTCAATCCTTTCCAGCATTTTACGTATTTTTCCTGCGTCCGAGACCATGGCGATCGCCCCCCGAATTTTGCGATACTGAGACAGACATCTAGCGTTGATCCCCGGACAGAATCCCATGGCAGTCGCAACACAACCCAGAGACATTCAGCCCTACCTCCTCGCTGCGGACGTTCTCCTCTTGCGTTCACGCACTTGGGATCGGCTGAAATTTGAGATCGAATATGGTCTCCAGAAAGGTACAACCGCCAATGCCTACCTCATCCAGGCAGACAAGACCGCCCTGCTCGATCCGCCGGGGGAATCCTTTAAGGATCTCTTTTTAACTGAACTCAAAAACCGTTGCGACCTCAGCCAACTGGATTACATCATCCTTGGTCACACCAACCCCAACCGCTGTGTCACCCTAAAGGAACTCCTGCAACTTGCGCCCCAAGTGACTATTGTTTGCTCCAATCCGGCGGCGATCGCCCTCAAGGATCTCCTGGAAGATGAAAACCCCAAGATCGAAATCGTCAAAAATGGCGATACCCTCGACCTCGGACAGGGACATCTCCTCGAATTTATCCCCACACCAACCCCCCGTTTCCCCGGTCACCTCTGCACCTACGACCCCAAGACAGAAATTTGCTTCACCGATAAATTATTTGCTGCCCATGTCTGCGGGAATCAAGTGCTAGACGAAGGTTGGCAATTTTATGATGAAGACCGTCGCTATTATTTCGATTGTGTCCTCGCCAATTCCATCAGCCAAACCCTCAGCGGCATGGGTAAAATCGAGGAAAAACCCGCCAAAACCTACGCCCCTGCCCATGGTCCCGTCATTCGCTACAATCGCCACGAACTGTTCAATAATTACCGCGATTGGGCAGAAAAACAGAAAAAAGACATCTCTGTCGCCCTGATCTATGCCTCTGCCTATGGCAACACCGCCATCGTTGCCCAGGCGATCGCCCATGGCATTTCCAAAGCGGGGGTGATGGTCGAAACCTTTAACGCCGAACATGCCGAACCCGACGAAATCAAAGAGGCGATCGCCCGCTGTAGCGGCTTCATCATGGGTTCCCCGACCCTCGGTGGTCATGCCCCGACCCAGATCCAAACCGCCCTCGGCATCGTCCTTAATAACGCCGAAAAGACCAAACTCGCCGGGGTGTTCGGTTCCTTTGGCTGGAGTGGTGAGGCGATCGACCTCCTCGAAGGCAAATTTAAAGATGCGGGCTACCAAATGGGTTTCGAGCCGATCCGCGTGAAATTCACCCCCACCGAAGTCACCCTTAAAACCTGTGAAGAAACAGGCACAGACTTCGCCCAAGCCCTGAAAAAAGTAGCCAAACGCCGCCAACCCAAACCCAACGTCATTTCCACCTCCCAAACCGATAACCTGGAGCAAGCCCTAGGCAGAATCGTCGGTTCCCTCTGCGTGATCACTACCAAACAGGAAAATCTTTCCGGTGCAATGCTCGCTTCTTGGGTGTCCCAAGCAACCTTTAATCCCCCCGGTTTTACCGTTGCCGTTGCCAAAGAACGGGCGATCGAATCCCTCCTCCATCGCGGTACAAAGTTCGTGATCAATGTACTGCAAGAAGGCAATCATCTGGGTTTAATGAAACATTTTCTCAAGCCCTTTACCCCCGGTGAAGATCGCTTTGTTGGCGTTGAAACTGAGTCCGCTGACAATGGCTGCTACATCTTAAAAGATGCCCTTGCCTATCTCGAATGCGAAGTAGAAAATCGGATGGAATGTGGCGATCATTGGGTTATTTATGCCACCACAGACAAAGGTAAACTGTTACAAACAAACGGAATTACAGCCATTCACCACCGCAAATCCGGGACTTATTATTAGTCACTTAATTATGGTCATTCCAAATAAAAATAAGGTATAGCCGGTTTACACTATGATATCCGTCGTAACGCATCTTTTTTATGGCTTTGTGCTGGCAAATGTATCGAAATTGATGGGTTTTGCTCGATTTTAATTGGTTGGGAAAAGCAATAAATCTCTCCTCGCGCCACCCGTCCTACAATTCTTGAGTCATTAATCTTTAAGAAACTAATTCCTGAAATCGACTGTAACTTTTTATTTTTTCAAATTCTGGATCTTCACTTGCTCGTTTTTTATAATCAGGATCTTGCTTAATTGCTAACTCTAGATAATGAATTGATTCTTCTCTCTTTTCTTGTAATGCATAACAACAAGATATTCCATAGAAAGCTGGAGCATCATTAGGTTTATCTCGTAAAACTTGATCACAAATTTCAATGGCTTTTTGATAATTCCCCATCCAAGCAAATAAAACGCCCCGGCAGATTTCAGCACTAACTTTTTCCTCATTATCATTTTGTGCTAGTTGTAAAGCCTGAGCGAAATCAGATAAAGCTGCATCATACTCTCCTAGTCTTGTTTGAGAAATACCTCTGTTAATATAAGCACTAGGATCATCAGGATCAAGTTTGATTGCTTGATTAAAGTCAATGATTGCTTCGTTATGCTTTCCTGAGTTACCTTTTGCAGCACCTCTATTAAGATAGGCTTCAGGGTAATCAGGTTTAAGTTTGATAGTCCCATCGAAGTCAGAGATCGCCTCTTCATATTTTTCTAACTCAGCTTTTACAGCACCTCTATTAAAATAGGCTTCAGGGTAATCAGGTTTAAGTTGTATCGCTTCATCGTAGTCAGCAATCGCCTCTTCATATTTTTTAAGATCGCCAATTCAAGTATGAAGTGCAACAGCTAGGGTCTTTCTGAAGAGGGACTCATAAGGATATTCTGATGTTAAGCAAAACAATAAGAAATCCCTAT
>JBIKYI010000475.1:0-3213 GCA_044355355.1 Limnothrix sp.
TCTATTCGCCTGGTTATGCGCCGCCGGAACAGATGCGGGGTGCTCAGGTATATCCAGCGACGGATCTCTATGCCCTGGCGGTCACTTGTATTGTGCTTTTGACAGGGGAATCACCGGATCTTTTGTTTGATGGCTATAGTAATTCTTGGCAATGGCGGCAGTTTGTTTCGGCATCTGTGCAGGCAAAGAATGGGTTAGGGGATATTTTGGATGCAATGTTGGCAACGAGTCCCAGCGATCGCCCCCAATCAGCCAAGGATGTGTTGACCCTACTGCGGGGCAAACAGCGCCAAGCCCAGACACAACCACCAACCCCCGGACAACCGACTAGCACCCAAATTCAGCAACCCACGCCAGCAACACCGAACCATCCCCGTACATCTAAGGGCAAGGCAGGTAAATCTCAACCGATTGCGGCTGCCCCTAATCCAGGACGCAAAAAGCAGTCTTACAACGGGATCAGTAATGTCGCAAACCCAGCAACCCCCGTCACACCGATGCCGGCGCCTCTCCCGGTGGTACAACCAGACCCCCAAGGTTCGATTCTCTCTTCTCTGCTGGGTGCGGCTTTTACGGGATTTCAGGGGACATTGTTGTTCTTCGTTGTGACGGGTTTATTGGGGGGGAGCCTGGGGATCGGCGTTTGGGGCGCAGCAATGGGCGGCATGATTTTTGCCATTGTGCGTAAGGCGATCGAGGTCAAAGAAATGACCTTTTTTGCTGTGATTACCCTAATTGGTTCCTTTTTTGTGGTGGGTGGCAGTGATTTTCTGACGGTATTTGTCATTGCGGTGATTATTGCTGCTGCCCTCGTCGCGGCGATCGCCATTTTTACGCTGATTTATCGTCTCTTACAAAAGATTTTTTAATGCTCAGGCGATCGCCAAGCCCCAGAATTTTAAAAAAGATAAAATCAAGGCATAAAGCATAAATATTATTCAAACTTCCTATGATTCATCAACAAAAATTTTTACAAAGAATAGCTGAAGAAGTTACAAAGCTAGAACCGACAGCTCAAATTTTTTTGTATGGTTCTCGCGCTCGTGGTGATGCAACGGAAGATTCTGATTGGGATTTTTTGATCCTACTAGATCGGGAGATTAATCAAGAAATAACAGATCGAATTCGTCACTGCTTGTATGAGATTGAATGGGAAACAGATTCTGTAATTAGCTCGATTATCCGTAGTAAAGCAGTTTGGGAACTGCCTAAAATGCAGCAAACGCCTTTTTATCAAGCTGCTAAAAAAGATGCCATTCTACTATCGATATAATGTCTGAAGAACTGATTCAATATCGTTTAGGACGTGCTGAGTCAGCATATCAAGCAGCAAAGCTTTTAGCTGATGCTCAAGATTGGAATGATTGCATAAATCGTCTTTACTATAGTTGTTTTTACGCAGTATCTGCACTCTTACTCCAAGATGGCTTGTCTTCTCCAAAGCATAGTGGCATAAGAAGTTTGTTTAACAAAAATTATGTCAAGACTGGACTGATTTCAAAAAATACAGCAAAACTATATAACGATCTTTTTGAGCGACGGCATGAGGCTGATTATGCAGATTTTGTTGATTTTGAGGAGGCAGAAACTCTCTTATTAGTGCGACAAACTCAAGGTTTATTAGATGAGATCAAAGAGGCGATCGCCCGATAATTCAATTTAACCTAACAGACCATCGTTAAATTATTAAGAAAAATCTCTCTGATGAGTGCAATACATTTTTGATCCCTCCGCACTTCGGCAAGCTCAGTCTTTTACCTTCGGCACCTCCTTTGGAAGGGAGGCAAGGTGAGACTAAGTATTTGGGAGTATTTATGAGTTTAAGAGGTGATTCACTCTATTTTCCCTATAATCCGGCGTTGGTGGTGAGGGCAAAAGCTCTACGAAAAAATATGACCCCAGCCGAGAGAATGTTGTGGTTTGAATATCTGCGGCAGTTTCGACTAAAGTTTTATCGGCAACGTCCCATCGACCATTACATTGTTGATTTTTTTGTCCCAAACTGAAGCTGGTAATTGAAGTGGATGGTGATACTCATTTCACTGAAGATGCCCAAGAATATGACCGAATTAGAACTGAAATCCTACAGGGTTACGGCTTGAAAGTTCTGCGTTTCACCAATGATGAAGTCTTACATAACTTTGCGGCGGTTTATTCCGCAATTGAAGAAAATATTCCCTTTTAAAATTCATGTCACCCACTGTCTCCCTTCCAAAGGGAGGTGGCGAAGGTAAAAGACTGAGCTTGCCGAAGTGCGGAGGGATCCTGAAAAAGGGGGGAACCGGAGAAGGCAAGATGGGTAAAATGACAGGAAGGTCAAAAAGTGTGTGGTGAGCAATGGCATCTGAAGAGGTCTTGAAATTAATCGAGCAGGCAGCAGCGGAAGGCTGGACAGAGATTGATTTATCGTTTAAAGAATTAACTGAAATCCCCGCAGAGATCGCCCAACTCCAAAATCTCACAGAGCTTGTCCTCATCGGCAACCAAATCAAAGAAATCCCCGCAGAGATCGCCCAACTCCAACATCTCACATCGCTTAACCTCGGCGGAAACCAAATCACAGAAATCCCAGAGGCGATCGCCCAACTCCAAAATCTCACATCGCTTGACCTCCAATTCAACCAAGTCACAGAAATTCATGAGGTGATCACCCAGTTAGCCAATCTCACATCCCTTCAACTATGGAATAACCAAATAAAAGAAATTCCCGAGGTGATCGCCCAACTCCAAAATTTCACAATGCTTCATCTTGGTGCCAACCAAATTCAAGAAATCCCAACGACGATTGCCCAACTTCAAAATCTCACAAGGCTTTACCTTTGGGGTAACCAAATTCAAGAAATTCCTGTGGCGATTACCCAACTCCAAAATCTCACAAAGCTTTTCCTTAACAGAAACAAAATAGAAGAAATTCCGATAGAGATCGCCCAACTCTCTAATCTCAAAGGGCTTTACCTTGGGGAAAACCAAATTCGAGAAATCCCTGAGACGATTGCCCAACTCTCTAATCTCACAGATCTTAATCTCAACTACAATCAAATTAGAGAAATCCCAGAGGCGATCGCCCAACTCCAAAATCTCACAAAGCTTTTCCTCGGCGGCAACCAAATAAAAGAAATCTCTGAGGCGATCGCCCAACTTTCAAAGCTCACAATGCTTATCCTCAGCTCCAACCAAATAAAAGAAATCCCCGTGGCTATTCAAAATTTATCG